>JABFYB010000565.1 GCA_013361475.1 Hamadaea sp. | reverse complement strand
TCATTGCGTCAGCCATGCTGTTTCACGCGACGAAATGTCCGTTGATACCGCATGGCTGACGCGATGATCATGCTGAGCGCATCGACGGAAGTCTTGTCGCGGGAGCGCTCCCATGCCACACTGTAGCCCCGAACAAACCCTCTCCTTGCCTGATCTCCCACCGCCCGGCGAGGTCCCGCCCCAGGAAAGGTCGAGGCCACACATGAAACGTGTCGCCCTGGCGAGCATCGCCCTGCTCGCCCTCGTATCGTCCGCCCTCATGATCGCCGAACCCGCGTACGCCGCCACCGGGCTGCACGTCAGCGGCCGGAACATCGTCGAGGCCAACGGCAGCACCTTCGTGATGCGTGGCGTCTCCCACGCGCACACCTGGTACCCCACCCAGACCAGTTCCTTCGCGAACATCAAGGCGCTCGGCGCCAACTCCCTCCGGGTCGTGCTGAGCGGCGGCCGCTGGACCCCGAACACCGCCTCCGACGTCGCCAACGTCGTCAGCCTGTGCAAGGCGAACAAGCTCATCTGCGTCCTGGAGAACCACGACACCACCGGATACGGCGAGCAGAGCGGGGCGTACACACTGGACCAGGCGGTCGACTACTGGATCGGGCTCAAGAGCGTCCTCGTCGGCCAGGAGGACTACGTCGTCATCAACATCGGCAACGAGCCGATCGGCAACAACGACGCCGCCCAGTGGACCACCGCCACCAAGAACGCCATCACCCGGTTGCGCAGCAACGGTTTCCAGCACCTCATCATGGTCGACGCCCCCAACTGGGGCCAGGACTGGCAGTTCGTGATGCGCGACAACGCCGCCTCGGTGTACGCCGCCGACACGGCCCGCAACACCGTCTTCTCGATCCACATGTACGGCGTCTTCGACACCGCCGCCGAGATCAACGCGTACTTCGACGCCTTCCAGACGGCCGGGCTGCCGCTGGTCGTCGGCGAGTTCGGGTTCAACCACTCCGACGGCAACCCCGACGAGGACACCATCATGGCCCAGGCCGTCGCCCGGGGCATCGGCTACCTCGGCTGGTCGTGGAGCGGCAACGGCGGTGGCGTCGAATACCTCGACATGGTCACGAACTTCAACCCGAGCGCCCTGACAACCTGGGGCCAGCGGATCTTCAACGGGGCCAACGGCATCGTCGCGACCGCCCGAGAGGCCGCGATCTACTCCGGCGGCACCGCCGACACCGTCGCACCCACCACCCCCGGTACGCCCACCGCCTCGAACGTCACCGCGACCGGCGCCACGCTCAGCTGGACGGCGTCGACCGACAACGTCGCGGTCACCGGCTACGACGTGCTGAACGCGTCGAACGCCGTCGTCGCGTCCTCGGTGACGAACTCCGTGACGCTCACCGGGCTCACCCCGTCGACCCAGTACGCGTTGCGCGTACGCGCGCGGGACGCGGCCGGCAACCAGTCCTCCGCTTCCACCGCCGTCACGTTCACCACGACCACCGCCCCGACGGGCACCTGCAAGGTGGTCTACACGGCGAGCCCGTGGACGGAAGGCACCGGGGTCGGCGGCTTCACCGCCAACATCACCGTCACCAACACCGGAACCAGTCCCCTCTCCGGCTGGACGCTCAAGTTCACCCTGCCCAGCGGCCAGACCCTGACCCCGCCCGGGTGGAGCGCCACGTTCACCGTGAGCGGCCAGGCGGTGACGGCCACGAACCTCTCCTACAACGGCGCCCTCGCCGCGGGCGGCTCGACCGGCATCGGTTTCAACGGACGCTGGAGCGGCTCGTACAGCAGCCCGACGTCGTTCACCCTGAACAACAATCCCTGCACGACATCCTGATCGTGGGGCGGGCGCGAGGCCGGCGAGGGTTTCGTGCCCGCCCCCTTCCGGGTACGCCCGGTGTCATGACCGAAGAGCAGACGACCGAGGTCGTCCCGACGCGCGGCGACGGGCATGACGAGATCCTGGCGCTGGACACCAACGGGGACGGCAAGCCGGACCTGTGGGCGATCGACACCGACGGCGACGGCAAGCCGGACCTGTTCCAGTCTGATGTGGACGGTGACGGCCAGGTCGAGGTCACCATGGTGGACCTCGATCAGGACGGCACGATGGACATCAAGGTCGACGGCGACGGGGGCCACCCGCCGATGTGACTCGCCTTCGCATGATCGTCGCGTCAGCCATGCTGTTTCAACGGACAATTCTCCGCCCGAAACCGCATGGCTGACGCGATGATCAGCGCGGAAGGCGTCAGCTCAACGCGAGGCGGGCGATCCGGCCGTCGGCTCCGGACGCCCAGCAGGCGCCGTCGTCCGTGCACTGGACGCCGTGCAGGCTGCCGGTCTCGAACCGGTGCCAGGTACGGCCGCCGTCCCAGGTGATGTCGCTGCCGGTCGGGCCGACCGCGATCGCGACGCCGGGCACCTTGGTCCAGGCCACGCCGGATCGATACTCCCCGGGTACGCCGTCGGCCGCGACCCAGGTCCGCCCGCCGTCGGCGGTCCACGCCGCACCGTTGGGCGCCGAGTCCGGGGCGGCGTAGTCGCCGCCGACCGCGATCCCGTGACGCGGGTCGCGGAAGGCCACCGAGTAGATGCCCGCACTGGCTCCGCTGGGGATCGGCGAGTCGGTGACCGTCCAGGTGCGGCCGCGGTCGGCCGACCGGAAGACGCGGGAGGTCGCGCCGCCGCCCGTCGCGAACCAGGCGTCCCGGCCGGAGGTGCTGACGATGCAGGTGCCGCTCGCGGCGAACGCGAACTCACCCGCGAGCGCGGCCGGCATGCCGTCGCCCGGCACGATCGACCAGCTGCGGCCACCGTCGTCAGTGGACAGCAGCCGGAATCGCCCGTCGACCGGGTCGGACAGGGCCAGCCCGTGCCGGTGGTCGAAGAACGTCAGGCAGTCGTAGAACGCCGCCGGTTCGGCGTTGCGGAAGCTCTCGGTCCAGCTCGCCCCGCCGTCGGCCGTGGTGTAGATGCGGGAGTCGGTGCCCTCGCCGATCGACAGGATGACGGCATGATCGGCGTCGAACGCCTGGATGTCACGGAACTGCAGCTCGGCGGTGTCCGGCGGGCCGACGTGCTGCCAGGTGCGACCGCCGTCCACCGTACGCAGGACTTCGCCGCCGCTGCCGCTGGCCCAGGCGATCCGGCGGCTGACCGGCGACAGCCCCCGGAGGCTGGAGGTGGAATCGGTCGCGAAATCCTGCCAACTCGGCTGCGGCCGCTGCCGCCCGGACGCGTACGCGGAGCCGGGGGCCAGGGAGGTGGTGAGGGTGGCCACCGCCACGAGGGAAACGATCGTCGTCAGACGTCTCATGAACGCCGAACCTACCGCCGGTGATCGAATCCCGCGACCGTCACGGGCCACCACGTCGGCACAAGATCTCTTAGGATGCCCGGA
>JABFYB010000185.1 GCA_013361475.1 Hamadaea sp. | reverse complement strand
ACGTCTACCACGACGCGAGCCACGGGGTTCTCCTTGACGTTGCCAGTCTCGTGCGGGCTGCGCCCAGCCTACCTGCCCGGATGCCGCGACTTGACGGCGACCCGTTCGTTAACGACCGGGGTCGACCCCGCTTTCACCTCGACGGGCGTGGTTTCGCGGGGCTCACACGAGAGAGACGACCGTGAGTGTGGCCAAGATCGCACAGATGGCCGCGCCGACGTAGCGGATGACCGTCAGGCGGACCCGCTTGAGGAGCCAGCGGCCGAGCAGAACGGCAGCGCCGGCGACGGTCGTGAGCGCGACGAACGCGCCCAGGCCGACGGCGACGGCATGCCCGCCGCGCGCCACCAGTGCGGCCGTGGCCAGCTGCGACAGGTCACCCCACTCGGCGGCGAACAGCACGGTGAAGCTCGCCAGCGCCGCCCGCCAGCCGGTCCGGGGCGAGGTGATCTTCTGCGAGTACTCCGCCTCAGCCTCGGCCTCCTCGGCGTCGGCCTTCCGAGCGCCCCGGAACAGGATCACCGCCCCGACCGCGAACATCAGCGCCGCGAACAGCGTCACCGGCGTCTTCGGCAGCTTCGCGAGCAGTGCTCCGGCCCCGGCCGCGACCGCACACTGCACCGCGAACGCGGCGCTCACCCCCAGCCAGACCGGGAGCGGGCGGTATCGCGTACTGAGGACGAGGGTCGCGACGAACGTCTTGTCCGGCAGCTCGACCGGGACGATGAGGATGAAGGCGGTCAGGAACGCGGTGATCCACTCCACGGCGGCCTGCTCTACAGGATCGCGCCGGGCGCGTACGCCGCGGCCCGCGGATGGCGTCCCGTGATCTCCTCCACCTGTCCGGCGATCTCCGCCACCTGGGCGGTCGCCGCCCCGACGAAGGCGGCCCGGTCCTTGACGAGGTCGTCGATCTCCGCCCGGGTCAGGCCCAGCCGCGGATCGGCGGCCAACCGGTCGAACAGGTCGTTCACCGCCTGGCCCCGTTCCCGCATCGCCAATGCGACGCCGACGGCGTGCTCCTTGATCGCCTCGTGGGCCACCTCCCGGCCGACGCCCTTGCGGACCGCCGCGACGAGGATCTTCGTGGTGGCGAGGAAGGGCAGGAACCGCTCCAGCTCCCGGTCGATGACCGCCGGGTACGCCCCGAACTCGTCGAGCACGGTGAGGAAGGTCTCGAACAGGCCGTCCAGGGCGAAGAACGCGTCGGGCAAGGCCACCCGGCGGACGACGGAACAGGAGACGTCACCCTCGTTCCACTGGTCCCCGGCCAGCTCGCCGACCATCGACAGGTAACCCCGGACGATCACGGCGAGCCCGTTGATCCGCTCGCTGGAGCGGGTGTTCATCTTGTGCGGCATGGCCGACGAGCCGACCTGACCGGGCTTGAACCCCTCGGTGGCCAGCTCCTGCCCGACCATGAGCCGGATCGTGGTGGCGAGGCTGGACGGTCCGGCCGCCGCCTGGGCCAGCGCCGCCAGCACGTCGAAGTCGAGCGACCGCGGATAGACCTGGCCGACGCTGGTCAGCACCCGTTCGAAGCCGAGGTGCCGGGCGACCGCCCGCTCCAGCTCCGCGAGCTTCGTGGCGTCGCCGTCGAGCAGGTCCAGCTGGTCGGCGGCGGTGCCGACCGGACCCTTGATGCCACGCAACGGGTAGCGGCGCAGCAGGTCCTCGACCCGCTCGAAGGCGAGCAGCAGCTCCTGGGCCGCGCTGGCGAAGCGCTTGCCCAAGGTGGTGGCCTGCGCGGCGACGTTGTGCGACCGCCCCGTCATGACCAGCTCGTCGTAACGGACCGCGAGTGCGCCGAGCCGGGCCAGCGCGGCGACCATCCGGTCCCGGATCAGCAGCAGGGAGTCCCGGATCTGCAGCTGCTCGACGTTCTCGGTCAGATCGCGCGAGGTCATGCCCTTGTGGATGTGCTCGTGCCCGGCGAGCGCGCTGAACTCCTCGATCCGCGCCTTCACATCGTGCCGGGTCACTCGCTCCCGCTCCGCGATCGAGGCCAGGTCCACCTGGTCGAGGACCCGCTCGTACGCCTCGACGACGCCGTCCGGCACGGGGATCCCGAGATCCCGTTGCGCCCGCAGGACGGCCAGCCAGAGGCGGCGTTCCGCCCGGATCTTCTCCTCGGCCGCCCAGATCGCCGTCATTTCGGCCGAGGCGTACCGGGAGGCCAGCACGTTGGGAATCTTCGGAGCGCTCACCGGACCATCCTACGAACCCGGGTTCGGCGGCATGACGGCGGCGACCGGCCGCCGATCAGCTCAGCTCGGCCCAGACGCTCTGCCCGAGCCCGTCCTTCTCGACGCCCCACCGGTCGGACAACGCCTCGACGATGGTCAGCCCGCGCCCGTCGACTTCTTCCGGGCCGGCGATCCGCGGAGCCGGAAGCGCGACGGTTGATCCGCCGTCGGTGACGCGCACCTCGACAGCGTTGCCCGCGCCGAAGTCGCGTACGCGCCAGGCGACCCGGACGACGCCGCCGGGCAGCGGCCCGGCGTGGCGGACGGCGTTGCCGACGAGTTCGGCGACGACCGCCACGACATCGGAGAGCAGCGCCGGAGGCAGTACGCCCGCCAGCTCGGCGGCGAGCCGATGACGTGCCTGCTGAGCACCCTGCGCGTGGTGCGGCACCACCACGCACCAAGCCCGTTCAGCGACGGCCATCGTCACGCTCATGCCTCCCTGGACCCTCACCGGTCCCCTCGCGGCAGTCGTACCTCTGCGACCGTACCTCCCCCGTCCCGTGGACGTAAGGACACCCAACCGTTTTGTCGTTCAATAGTCTTTCGGACGAGGTAGAGACCCAACCCGACACCCGGTCGCCGCACTGAGCCATGATCTCCACCCTGCCAGTAGCGTTCGAAAGCCATTTCGACCTCTTCCGGTCGTACTCCGATGCCCCGATCGGAGACCCGGAAGTAGACGGTTCGGCCGTCTTGACCGGCGGTCAGCGTAATCGGCTCGGCCGAACCGGAGTACTTGTCGGCGTTCGTCACGAGTTCGGTCAGCACGGTGACGATGTCCGACCGGTTGCCCAAGGCGGCCGGCAAGGTCCCCGGCAGTGCGACGGAGAGCCGCCGGCGTAGATGGGCCGGCAGGTCGGCGGCGGCTCCCCGGAGCGCCTCGGTCAGGTCGAACGCCGCCGGATGCACCTCACCCACCCCGCCGACGCTGCTCGTCAGCAGCCGGTCGACCAGCCGGGCCAGTTCGCCCGAGCGTTGGCCGATGACCCGGATCGCCTCCATCCGCGAACGCGTGTCGAGGGCGTCCCAGTGATCGGTCAGCGTGTCGGCGTACCCCTTGATCACCGTGACCGGCGTCCGCAGCTCGTGACTGGCCATGGCGACGAACAGGCCGCGCTCGGAGACCTCGCGTCCACCAGGGGCGGCGCTGACGTCGCCGTCGCCGAGAATCGGCAGGCCGACCCGGTCGGTGTAGAGATGCGCGGCGACCGATCCGGCCAGCCGCATGATCAGGGTCTCGTCCTCGGGATCCAGAAACGGCTGATCGGCGCCGAAGACCGCGACGAGGTTGCCGACCACCCGGCCGTCCGCCTCGGCCGACGCGACCAGCAGCCGCCGGATGCCGAACCCGGCCAGGTGCTGGCGGGCCATGGGCTGGATGTCGTCGACGTCGTACTCGTGCACACCCGGACCGGACCGGACCGCCTTCGCGTGGTCGGTCATGCCGTCGAAGCGGATCCCGACGAACGGCGCGAGCAGGCCCTGAGCCGCGATCACCCGGCCGTCGGCGATCGCGTACTCCGACGCCGCGAGACCCTGCGCGCCCAGCCCGGCCTGCACCGCGGTGATCAACTCGCCGATCGCGGGCAGCCCCGCGCCACCGGAGTTGACCTTCTCCAACATGGCGGTCAGGCCGGTTATCAGCGTTCGGGAGCGGGAGTCCACTTCGTAGATCCTGCCGCCCCCGCGCTGGGAGCGCTACACCCCTAGATGGGAGCGCACCTCACCCGGCCGGTCGGTGATGATCGCGTCCACCCCGAGGCTCACCACGAGGTCGACGTCCGGCAGCTCGTTCACCGTCCAGACGTAGATGTCGTTGCCCTGCGCCTTCAGCCGGCGTACCAGGTCGGGACGGCGGCGGACCAGTTCCAGCCCCGGCCCGGCGATCCGTGCCCCGAAGGGCAGCCGGCTCGGCTTCAACCCCGGCGGGATCAGATCCATCAGCTGCACGCGCGGCAGCGCGGGAGCGAGGGCGCGCACTCGGCGTACCGCCAGGGGAGAGAAGGACATGACGGTGACCTGGACCGGCGCGTCCTCCCGGGGGCGGTCGAGGCCGTGCTTGCGCAGCAGCGCGAGCAGGCGCAGCTCGACGGCCTTGCCGTAGCGGTTGGGGTGCTTGGTCTCGACCAGGAGCCGGACCGGGCGGTCCGCGCCGCGCGCGAGCTCGATCAGCTCGTCGAGGGTGAGGATGGGCTCGCCGCCGAAGTCGACGCCGCGCAACTGCGCGAGCGACCGCTGGGAGACCGGTCCGCGGTGGTCGCTCGTGCGGTCCAGCGTGCGGTCGTGGATCAGGACGAGATGCCCGTCGCGGCTGAGCCGCACGTCGCACTCCAGGCCGTCGGCCCCGTCCGTCAAGGCCTTCTCGTACGCCGACCGGCTGTGCTCCGGGTACGCGGCCGAAGCCCCACGATGTGCGATGACCAGGGGGATCTGTCGCACTAGACGACCCGGGCCGGCTGACCGTCTTCGCTGACCATGGGGCGGCCGCCGGCGGCCCAGTCGAGCATCCCGCCGTCAAGGTTGACGACGTTGTCGTAGCCCTGCTGCTGGAGGTACGCGACGACCTGGCCGGACCGGCCGCCGGAGCGGCAGACCACGACGACGTCGCCGTCGCGCGGGATCTCCTCCAGCCGGGCCGGCACCTCCATCATCGGCAGGTGCACCGCGCCGGGGGCGTGCCCCGCCGTCCACTCGTCGGGCTCTCGGACATCGAGCAGGTACGCGCCGGCCGGCAGCTGGCCGGCGTCGATCACAGGAATCCGCACGCGTCCAGGCTAGCCGTCTAGAGCGGGTTGACCCATTTCGGATGGGTGGCGGCCCAGGTCTGCAGGTCGGCGTGCCGGAGCGCGGCGAACAGGCTCGGCGCCTCGCCGGTGAGGAAGACGTAGGACACGTCGCCGACCATGTCCGGATAGCTGGGCACCTTGATCCCGGTCAGGTCGGCCGGGCCGAGCCGCCGCAGGCCGAACAGCAGATCGGTCAGCGACCGGCCCCCGGTGTCGACGGTCAGCGTGCTGCCCACCGCGCGGATGATCTGGTCGAGCTTGAGCGGGTTGTACGCCAGCCCGCTGTCCCCGGCCCGCTGGAAGATCGCCTTGAGCAGTTGCTGCTGGTGGCGCTGGCGGTCGTAGTCGCCGTCGGGCAGTCCGTACCGCTGCCGCGAGTAGTCGAGCGCGTCCGCGCCGTTCATGCGTACGCACCCGACCTTGAACAGCTTGTCGGTGTGGATCGACCGCACTTGGTGATCGACGCAGAGATCGACGCCACCGAGCAGGTCGATCACCTTCTGGAAGCCGGTGAACTCGATGATCGCGGCGCCGTCGAACTTCATCCCGGTCAACCGGGTGAGTGTGGCCGAGAGCAACCGGACGCCGCCGTCGCCACCGCCGCCGTAGGAGAACGCCGCGTTGATCTTGTCGCTGCCGCCCTCGAACCCCACCGACCGGTCCGCCGGCATCTCCACGAGGAGGTCACGAGGGATCGAGACGAGGCTGACCTTCGTCAGATCCGCGTTCACCTGAGCGATGATGATCGTGTCGGAGCGCTGCCCGGCGTCCGGCGACCAGACCCGCTTGTCCGACCCGATCAGCAGGAAGGTCAGCGGGCCGCGCACCTGCGCCTGCCGGAACCGGACCCGGGGATCGGCGCCCGTCTCGTCCGGCCGCGACACGCTCGACAGGAGGTCGCCTCGAGTGACGCTGGAGTCGTAGCGGTGGATCATGAACCGGACCGCGGCGGCGCCACCGATGGCGAGGACGAACGTCAGGATCGCGGCAGCCGCGATGACCAGTGGCCACCGGCGCAGCAGTCGGTCGGAGCGATGCGATGGCACGGTCGGGCGTCCAATCTGGGCTCAGACCGCGGAGTGCGTCGCCTCCGGCTCGGACCTGGGCTCTCGCGTTCAGGTTAAGGCGAGAGCCCGGTGCCCAGATGGGAATTGCGTAACTTTTAGGGGTTCACGCCGTTATTGCGCGGTTTTATCCGGAATGAGGTATTCAGGGTTATCGGTGATGAAGTCACCGAGCCGATCCTCCGAGGCCGCCTTGAACATGTCCTGGGTGCCCTGAGTGATGCCCTCACCGGTGCCGAAGTCGGACTTCGCGTACGTGCCGGCGTTGGTCTTGAGCGCGATCAGGTCAGAGCCCGCGAGCGACTTCAGCGTGAAGATGAAGTCGTCGAGCGGTACGCCGTTGGTGTCCATCTTCAGCGAGGCGCCGGCCGCCTTGATCAGCTCGCTCAGCTTCACCGGGTTGGTGATGACGCCGGCGCTGGTCGCCTTCTTCGCCATCGACTTCAACAGCTGCTGCTGGTGCTTCTGCCGGTCGTAGTCGCTGTTCGGCAGACCGTAGCGCTGCCGGGAGAAGTCCAGCGCCTCCCAGGCCGCCATGTTGCGGCACCCCGCCTTGTGGATCCAGCTGTTGGAGAGCTTGTGGTCGCCGTTGTAGCTGTAGTACTGCGGCTCGCCCTTCTTGTTCTTGATGTAGTGGCTGGACCAGGTGTCCTTCTCCACACACATGTAGACGCCGCCCATGGCCTGGATGACGTTCTTGAAGCCGTTGAAGTCGATCACCACGACGCCGTCGAACTTCAGACCCGTGAGCTGCTCGACCGTCTTCTTCATCAGACCGGCGCCGCCCTGCCAACCCTGGTTGTGCTGCGAGCCGAAGTAGTACGCGGCGTTGATCTTGTCGTGCGCGGTGCCGTTGTAGTTGGCCTTCTTCCAGCTGGGGATGGCCACCTCGGCGTCACGCGGGATCGAGATCAGGTACGCCTGGTCGTGCGTGGCGGGGATGTGCAGGATGATGATCGTGTCGGCCCGAGAGGTGTTCGCGGCCCAGCCGTCGCGCGTGTCGAGGCCGAGCATGAGAATGTCGATCGGGCCCTTCAGGGCGGTCCGCGCGTCCTGCGTCTCGACCTTCGCGCCGTCCTCAGCCACCGAGCCGGTCTCGATCGAACTGGTCAGGTCACCCATCAGAGACTTGGCCGCCGCGACACCGCCGAATCCGACGAGGGTCACGATCGCGCCCAGCGCCATGACCAGCTTCGCCCAGAGGGGGCTGTGGACCTTTTTCTTCTTCTTGGGCTTCAGGTTGTGCCCGCCCGACTTGCCGGAACGCCCGTATTCGCCGCCCCGGGGCGGCTCCTGCCCGTAGGAGTCGTAGCCGTAGGGATCGTCGGGATAACCATTCCCCGCCGACGAACGCCGGCTACTGGTCTTCGACGGCATGCGACTCCCCTACTTCGTTCCGGCGGCCCGGCCGTGGCCACTGGCCGATCACCATAGACAAGCTGTATTACGGTCCGCCACCCCATGAAGATCGATTTAGGGGGGCTTATGGCAGTTGCCCGTAAAGTCGCGCCGTTCGGCCGAGTCCGCCTTGAAGCCCGCTGAACACTTTTAGGAGGCAGACGGGGAACTTGTCGCGTTCGCCGTCACGTACGCCTCCATCGTGTCCTTGGCCATGGCGTCGTAGAGAGCCAGCGCCTTGGTCTTGTCCGAGAGCACCACACTCTCGCCGTCGCGGGTCGCGCTGCCCAGGTTGGGGCTGGTGAGGAAGGTCAGTTTGTCGCTGCTCATGCTGCGGAACTGCAGCACCATGTCGGTCAACGCGAAGTCCTTGTCCACCGTGACGGCCTTCGTCAGCGTCTGGAGGAACGCGTTCAGCTTTCCGGGGTTGGCCATCACCCCGGCGCTGGTCGCCTTGTCCAGCATCGCCTTCAGCAGCGCCTGCTGGTGCCGCATCCGGGCGAAGTCGCCGTCGGGGAACTGCTTGCGCTGCCGCACGTAGTCGAGCGCCTCGGCCCCGTCGAAGTGCCGGTTGCCCTTCTGGAACGTCCGGAACGGCTTGTGGATCGACTTGATCGTGCGGTCGACGTACATGTCGACCCCGCCCAGCGCGTCCACGACCTCCTTGAGCCCGCCGAAGTCGATCGAGACGACGTGGTCGATCCGCACTCCGGAGTAGTTCTCCACCGTCTGGACGGCCATCGGCAGCCCACCCCAGGCGAACGACGCGTTGATCTTGGCGTACGTGTCGCCGTACTGCGCGCCGGGCGTCTTCGGGATGTAGACGTAGAGGTCACGCGGAATCGAGACCAGGTATGCGTGCTGGTGATCGGCCGAGATGTGGACGACCACGATCGTGTCGGCCCGCCAGGAGCTGGCCTGCGACATGTCGGTGTCCGGGTCTCGGGAGTCGCTGCCGACGAGCAGGATGTTCATCGCACCGTCGACCGTCTTCAGCGGACGGTCGCCGACGATCGACGAGAACGGGTCGGTCTTCTGCAGCTTGCTGTTGAGGTTGACCCCGTAGAGCCACACGCCGCCACCGATCAGCAGCGCGACGACGAGCGCGAGGCCGCCCAGGACGAGGGCGATCCGGCCCCACCGCGGCTTGATCTTCCGCTTCGGCTGGCCGTAGGTGCCGCCGGTCCCGCCGGCCGGCGGCCGCGAAGATCCGTTGCCGCCGCTGCCGCCGCGGCCCCCGCCCGGCCGGCTCGACCCGGACCGGTAGGAACCGCGCGAGGAGCCCGGCCGGCTTCCGGACACGCTCGCACGGCCGCTCGTGCGGCCACCGTCGCGGGGACGCTCAGGCGGGGTCGACCCGCCTTCATCGTCGCCGTTCGGCTTGCGAGGGCGGCCGTAGACGCCGCCGGAAGAGTTCGCCATGCCTTCAGGGTACGTACGCGTGCGACACCCAGACGGGTAGCGACGCGACCTCGGCATACCTTCTCGGGCCGGGCGACCAGCGAAAAGCCGGGCGGCGGAGGGAATCTCCACCACCCGGCTTGACAGCTATCCGACGGTCTCCAGCCTGCGGCGGCTCCGGCGACGAACCGGGAGGGAGACCGTCAGACGATCTAGTGCGCGCCCGCGCCGGTCAGCGACCGGACCTCCAGCTCGGCGTACCGGGCGTCGTCGGCCTTCTCGCTGGACAGCATCGTGCCGAGCCAGCCGAAGAAGAAGCCGAGCGGGATCGAGATGATGCCGGGGTTCTGCAGCGGGAACCAGGCGAAGTCGGCGTCCGGGAACCAGGACGTCGGCAGGCTGGAGACGACCGGGGAGAAGACGACGAGCAGGACCGCCGACCCCAGGCCGCCGTAGATCGCGGTGGTCGCCCCGACCGTGTTGAACCTCTTCCAGAACAGGCTGTAGAGGATCGCCGGGAGGTTGCCCGACGCCGCGACCGCGAAGGCCAGCGCGACCAGGAACGCCACGTTGAGCTTCTGGGCGAAGATCGCCAGGACGATCGAGATCGCCCCGATCACGAACGCGGAGGCGCGCGCTACGTTGATCTCCTGCCGCTCGGTCGCCTCGCCCTTGCGTACCACGTTGGCGTAGAAGTCGTGGGCCACCGACGAGGAGGAGGCCAGGGTCAGCCCCGCCACCACCGCGAGGATGGTCGCGAACGCCACGGCCGCGATGATCGCGAGCAGCGACGCGCCCCCGACGTCTCCGCCGAGGAACCGCTTGCCCAACGCCTGCGCCAGCTGTGGCGCGGCCGTGTTGCCACCCGGGTCCTGCGCGGTGATGTCCTTGCTGCCGACCAAGGCCGCGGCGCCGAAGCCCAGGGCCAGGGTGAGCAGGTAGAACGACCCGATGATGCCGATCGCCCAGAGCACGCTGCGCCGCGCGGCCTTCGCCGTCGGCACGGTGTAGAAGCGGATCAGGATGTGCGGCAGGCCCGCGGTGCCGAGGACCAGCGCGAGACCGAGCGACAGCAGGTCCATCTTGTTGTAGAAGGTCTGCGTCGGGTCGCCGGCCACTTCCTTGCCGTAGCGCAGGCCGGGCTCCAGGAACGCCGCACCCTTGCCGGACTTCTCGGCCGCCGCGCCGAGCAGGCTCGACAGATTGAACTTGTACGCCGCCAGCACCAGGATCGCCATGAGGATGGCCCCGCCCATGAGCAGGAACGCCTTGACGATCTGGACGTAGGTCGTGCCCTTCATGCCGCCGACGACCACGTAGACGATCATGAGCGCGCCGACGAGAAGGATGGTGGCGATCTTGGCGGTGTCGGCCGACATCCCGAGGAAGGTCTGGCCCGGCTTGATCCCCAGCAGCAGCGCGACCAGCGAGCCCGCGCCGACCATCTGGGCGATCAGGTAGAAGACCGAGACCGTGACGGTCGAGACCGCCGCCGCCGACCGGACCGGCCGCTGCCGCATCCGGAAGGCGAGCACGTCGGCCATCGTGTAGCGGCCAGCGTTCCGCAGGAACTCCGCGACCAGCAACAACGCCACCAACCAGGCGACGAGGAAGCCGATGGAGTAGAGGAAGCCGTCGTAGCCGTACAGGGCGATCAGGCCGGCGATGCCGAGGAAGGAGGCGGCGGACATGTAGTCGCCGCCGATCGCCATGCCGTTCTGGAACGCCGAGAACGACCGGCCACCGGCGTAGAAGTCGGTGGCGGTCCGGGTCTGCCGGCTGGCCCAGATCGTGATCACCAAGGTCACCGCGACCAGGACCAGGAACAGGACGATCGTGAGGGTACGCGCGTTGGTCACTTCGCACCCCCCTCGATCTCGGCCTCGACCCGCGTCTTGATGGCCTCGGCGGTGGCGTCCAGCTTGCGGTCGGCGAAGCGGGCGTACATCCAGGCGATCAGGAACGTCGAGAGGAACTGGAGCAGGCCGAAGACGAGCGCGACGTTGACGTTGCCGAACAACACCGTGCCCATGAAGTCCCGCGCGTACGCCGAAAGCAGCACGTACAGCGCGTACCAGAGGAAGAAGGCGACCGTCATGGGGAAGACGAATCGCCGCAGCGTACGCCGCAGCCCGGTGAACTCGGGCGTCTGTTGGGCGCGGACGTAGGGGGTTTCGTCGAGATGGGGTGGAGCCGTGGTCATTGCGATCACCGCCTGGGGGAGTTGGTTTCGCGGACCCTAGAGCGGCCCCTCCCGCGCGGTGTAGCGCTGCGTCCCGCATCGATCACGATCTGCGCCGAGCGGTCGCCCGGCTGCGCCGAGTGACCTGGGCCACACCGTTCACCGCAGCTCGCGGTACCGGCCCCGGTAGTGGAGCAGCGGCTCGGCGGCGGCCCCGAACCGGATCTCCGCGATGGTCGCCTCGACGAGCAGGCCCCAGCCGAACGGCCTAGCCTGCTCGACCACGCAACCCGCGGTGGTGCGCTCACCGGCCGGAACAGGTCCCTGGTCGAGCTGCGTCCAGCCCTCGTCCCGGAAGAGCCCGCCCGGGGCGGGCAGCAATCCGGCGAAGCGATCGGCGAGCTGCCGATCCTCCGGCCCCAGCAGGGTCAGGACGAACCGCCCGGTGCGCTCGGCGGCCGCCCAGAACTCCGACTCGTCGTCGACGAGGCCCAGTACTCGCCCCGGATCGCCGTCCGCGATCACCGCGGAGGACACGGTCAGCCCCGCCCGGTCCCGGCCCTCGCCGGCCGTCCACAAGGTCACCGTCGACGCCATCCGGCCGCGGAGACGGCGTACCGGGGAGCGCAGTTCGTCGGGAGTGGCGAACGGGTCCTCCGAGTGGATCGTCACCCGCTCATCATCTCGCCTCACCCCACCCGCCGCGCCGCACCTCCCCGGCGTTGGGCGTACAAGTGCTATTTCGTGGCGGTGATCGTGCCCGCCGTGATCGTGCCGTCGGACCCGGTCTGGCCCTGGACCGTGACCGACGCGCCGGCCTTGAGGTCCTTGACCGTGATCGTCGACGACGACTGCACCTTCGTGGTGTCGTTGACCTTGACCGTGACCACGGTGCCGTCGGCCAACTCGACGTAGACCGTGTTGCCGTCGACCAGCTTGACCTTGCCGGTGGTGGCGTTGCGGGTGGAGGTGCCACCGCCTTGCTGGCCGGTGGCGCCTTGCTGGCCGAAGGCGCCACCGCCGGGGAAGCCGTAGCCGCCGCCCGGGAACCCGTACGATCCGCGGCCGTTGCCCCCGCCCGGCGTGGTCGCGGTCGCCTCGGTGCCGCCGCCGACCTGGAGGCCGCCGATGAACCCGGCGACGACCAGGACAGCTCCCCCGAGGATGAGGGTGCTGCGAGTGAGCCAGGGCTTGCGTTCGGCCTTGGCGAGGCCGACGGCGAGGTCGTCGATCGGCGCGGTGGGGTCGTCCAGCGTGGACACCTGGTCGCTGTGCTTGCTCATCTGGGACAACTCCTACTCGTACCGCAGTGCGTCGATGGGGCGCAGCCCGGCCGCCCGGCTGGCGGGATAGCTGCCGAAGAACAGTCCGATCGCGACGGACACGCCCAGGGCCAGGAAGACCGAGCTGGGCACGATCACCGGCGTGATCCCGGTGATCTGGAAATTCGCCCCGATGTACGCGCCCGCCACCCCGAGCAGGCCGCCGACCAGGGACAGCATCGTGGCCTCCAGCAGGAACTGGGTGAGGATGACCCGCCGGGGCGCGCCGAGCGCCTTGCGAATGCCGATCTCCCGGGTCCGCTCGGTGACCGTGACCATCATGATGTTGGTGATGCCGATGCCGCCGACCAGCAGCGAGATCCCGGCGACCGCGCCAAGCAGGGTCGTGAAGGTCTCCGCCGTCGCCGTACGCGTCTCCAGCAGCTGCGAGGCCGACCGGATCTGATAGGGCGTGTTCGACGTGCTGGTGACGTGCATCTTCGTGTTCAGGATGGCGGTCGCCTCGGCCTGAGCCGCGCTCACCGCGTCGGCGTTTGCCGCCTCGATCAGGATCGAGTTGATCGCGCCGTAGCCGGTGAGCGCTTTGCGGACGGAGTTGATCGGGGCGATCGCGGTGTCGTCGGGGTCGTTGAACCCGCTCGACCCCTTCTCCGCCAGTACGCCGATGACGGTGAAGATCTGACCGCCGACGCTGACCTGCTTGCCGAGCGGATCCTCGGTGCCGAACAGCTCCTCGGCGGTCGTGGACCCGATGACCAGTACGCGGTTCGCGTCGGTCAGGTCGGCCTCGGTGAACCACTCGCCCTTGTCGATCTTGGAGTTGTTGGCCTCCAGATAATCCCGGCTGGTGCCGACGACGCTGGTGCTGTGGTCGGTGTCACCGTAGGTCAGCGTCTGCGACGTGCTCACCACCGGCGAGACGCTCTTGATGTCGGGCGCGGCGTTCTTGTCCTGCAACGCCTCGACGATCGACATCGTCAGGTCGGTGCTGTAGGTCGAACTGCGTACCGCGCGGCCGCTGCTCACCGTCAGCGTGTTCGTGCCCAGGTTCTGCAGGCTCTCCTCGACCGCGACCTTCGAGCCGTTGCCGACCGCGACCAGCAGGATCACCGCGCCGACGCCGATCAGGATGCCCAGCATCGTCAGGCCCGAGCGGAGTTTGTTCGCTCCGATGCCCCGCAGGGCGAACTTGAAGATCTCCATCAGGCCCACGGGGCTGCCTCCTGCGTCGGGCGCTGCCGCACGTCGCTGACGATCTCGCCGTCCTTCAGCCGGATCACCCGGCGGGCATGGTGCGCGACCTCGTCCTCGTGCGTGATCAGCACGATCGTGCGCCCCTCCCGGTTGATCTCGTCCAGGACGCCCAGGACGTCCGCCGTCGACTTGCTGTCCAGGTTGCCGGTCGGCTCGTCGGCCAGCAGCAACGCGGGCTGGCTCACCAGCGCGCGGGCCACCGCCACGCGCTGCTGCTGCCCACCCGAGAGCTGATTCGGGTCATGGTCCGCGCGATTGCCCAGGCCGACCATCTCCAGCGCCGCCAACGCACGGGTACGCCGTTGGGCCGGCTTCACTCCGGCGTACGCGAGCGGCAGCTCCACATTGGCCAAGGCGCTCGTCCGCGGGATGAGGTTGAAGGCCTGGAAGACGAAGCCGATCCGCCGGTTGCGGACGAGTGCGAGCTGCTGGTCGTTGAGCCGGCTGACGTCCACCCCGTCGAGGTGGTAACTCCCCGACGTCGGGATGTCCAGGCAGCCGAGGATGTGCATCAAGGTCGACTTGCCGGAGCCGGACGATCCCATGATCGCCACGTAGTCGCCGCGCTCGATGGTCAGCGACACCCCGGCCAGCGCGTGGACCGTCGCCTCGCCCTCGCCGTAGGT
>JABFYB010000492.1 GCA_013361475.1 Hamadaea sp. | reverse complement strand
GTCCTCGAGCTGCGCCCGCGTGGCGGCGGCCGTTCTCGCCGCCTCGCCCGCATCGGGCAGGCTCAGCGGATATCGCGTCGCCGCGAGTGCGTCGCGCAGCGTACCCAGCGCCTCGGCCAGCCTCATGGTCTCCTCTATACCCTGCCTTGTCCCTTGTCCCGCCCTTGTCCCGCCGATCATGAACTTATGTTCGTGCTCGGCCGGCGTGTCGCGTCCGCAGCATCCTGATCATTTCCCCGGCAGCATGATCGACATCACTTGCCTCCCAGTCTAAGGAGATCTACAGTGTCGGAGTATCTAGACACTGACAAGATTTTGGGCTCCATGGAGGCGCAATGAACCACCTCGTGCTCAGCGACGCCAGCCGGATCGTCGCCGGCATCCTGCTCCTCTCGATCGTGACCATCGAGTTCGGCGGCTGGTTCATGACCAAGATCGTGCGTGGTCAGGTCCCGATGACCGACTTCCAGAAGGCGTTCGCCCGAGCCGGGCACGCGCACGCGGGCGTGCTGGTGACACTGGGACTGATCGCCCAGGTGCTGGCGGACGCGACCACCTTCGACGGTGCGGTCGGCTGGCTCGTCCGGCTGCTCATCCCGGCCGCCGCCATCCTCATGTCCGGTGGCTTCTTCGCCGCCTCGGCCGGGCGTAACGTCACCCAGCCGACCAAGGCCGTCGTCATCCTGTGGCTCGGCGCGGCCTGCCTCGCCGCCGGCACGCTGACCCTCGGCATCGGACTCCTGACCGCCTGACCGTTTCGCGCTCTGTGGCGCCTTTGGTCGCCCGGATTTTGGCGCCGGATCACGGATATGCAGGGATCCCCGCGCGGGGAAGCATGCGTATCCGTGATCCGGCGCCGTCGGCGTTGGTTAGAGTGTCGGCTGACCCCTCGCGGAAGGATCGGCCGTGCCCCCGACGGTCAAGCGGACTCTGGCGGCGGTGCTCTCTCCCGTCGCCGCGATCGTCCTCGCTCTCGCGCCCGCCACCCCGGCCGCCGCCGAGCCGGACGAGGCGCACAATCAGCAGCTCATCCAGAACCTGGAGGCGGCCGCCCGCGGCTACCTCGAGGCGCAGGAGGCACTCGAGCACTCCAAGGCCCGCCAGGTCGTCCTGCGCCGGGAACTGGAGAAGGCCACCGCCCAACTCGCGCCACTGCGGAAGCAGGTCGGCGCGATCGCGGCGGCGGCGTACACGACGGGGCGGCTCAGCGGCTTCGCGGCGATGCTCGGCGCGGGCACCTCCGAGGAGTTCTTCACGCGCGCGACGATGCTGGAGGAGATCACCCTCCGGCAGGATCAGGCGCTCAGCCGGCTGCTGCGGCTGGAGGAGAAGGCCCGGACCGACAAGGAGGCGATCGACGCCGAGGCGGCGATCCAGACCGCCCAGGTCGCCGAGATGAAGAAGCGGATGAAGGCGGCCGAGCAGACCCTCATCAAGGTCGGCGGCAAGTCCATCCACGGCTGGCTCGACCCGAACTCGCCCGCGGCGATTCCCGCGCCCCGCAATCCGGACGGCAGCTGGCCCAAGGAGAACTGCTCGGTCAAGGACCCCACGAAGACGGGCGGATGCATCACGCCTCGGCTGCTGCACGCGTACGAGCAGGCGCGGGCCAACGACTACACCCGGTACACCAAGTGCTGGCGTACGCAGTCCTGGGGTGAGCATCCGAGGGGACGCGCCTGCGACTTCTCCTCGGCTCGGGCGACCTTCTCCTCGTCGGACGCCTCCGGCGACGACAAGCGGTACGGCGATCGACTCGCCTCGTTCTTCATCAAGAACTCCCGGGCGCTCGGCGTACTGTACGTAATCTGGTACCGCAAGATCTGGTTCCCCGGACTGGGCTGGCGCAGCTACAGCGGATGCTGCGGAGCGTCGGCCGAACACACGAACCACGTGCACCTGTCCGTGTACTGATACCTCCCTGGGGTATGCTGTGTCGTCATGAGCGGCAGCGTCAACCAGATGCGAGCACAGCGGTCGGGACCGCTGCTGCTTCTGCTGCTGCTCCTCGCGGCCGGCGTCGCCGGGATGCACACGCTCGGCCACGCCTCCCACGCCACCACCCACAGCCCCGGCATGAGCGCCCACGTCAGCGCTCACGTGAGCGCAGTCGTCAGCGCCGGATCAGGGATGTCGGCCGAATCTTGGGGTGAGATTCGACCGGGAACCGTGATCCGGTGGGAAAGTGGATCCGGGCACCATGGGCCGATGACCGATCCGACCGTGATGTGCCTGGCGGTCCTCGGCGGGGTCGCCCTGATCGCCTTCGCGCTGATCCTGCTGTTCCGGAAGGCGGCCGCCGCCCGCGTACGCCCGACGCAGCCGCCCGCGCGCGGAAACAACCTCGGTCGCGGCCCACCGCGTACGCCGGTCGGTCTTCTCCTCGCCGACCTCTCGGTGTTGCGGAACTAGGACGCCTGGCTCGTCCAGCGTCCGGAATGTCCGTCCATAGAGGAGAAAACTTCATGAACCGCATCGTCAGCCGGGTCTTCCTGCTCGGCATCGTTCCCATGGCCGCCGTCGCGCTCGGCGCGTGCAGCGACACCGGCGAAACCGGCATGCCCGGGATGAACCACGGCACGACGTCCTCCGCCTCGGCCCCCGCGTCGGGTACGGCGAACGCCGCCGACGTCGAGTTCGCGCAGATGATGATCGTCCACCACCAGCAGGCCGTCGAGATGGCCACGCTCGCCGAGACCCGGGCGAACGACGCCGAGGTGAAGACGCTGGCCGCCCAGATCAAGGGGGCACAGCAGCCGGAGATCGACAAGATGACCGGCTGGCTCACCGCGTGGGGCCGTCCGACCGCCGCGCCGATGGGCCACGACATGCAGAGCATGCCCGGCCTGATGAGCGACGACGAGATGAAGCAGCTCGCCGCCGCGCAGGGCACCGCCTTCGACAAGAAGTTCGCGCAGCTGATGATCGCCCATCACCAAGGGGCGATCGAGATGGCGAACGGCGTCCTGGCCAATGGCGCCGATCCGCAGGTGAAGACGCTCGCCCAGGCGATCGTCTCGGCCCAGACCACCGAGGTCGCCCAGCTGCAGAAGATCGTCGGCCGGCTCTGATCCCGTCCGCCCGGGCAGGAGGACGCGTACGCCTGCCCGGGCGGCATCCGCGTAAGGGAACCTGACATGACCACCCAGCACCACCACGATCAGCCCCACATCGCCGAGATCGCGCTGACCGCCTGCTTCTGCGGCACCGAACTGGCGCACCTCGAACACGACCTGCGCAGCCGGCCCGGCGTCACGTCCGTCCACATCGATCGGACGCGGTCGGTGGCGCACGTCGGCCTCGATCCGGCGCGGACGGATCGCGCCGAGGTGGAGGCGTTCCTGCGCCAGGCCGGCTACGACTGCACGTGCCGCGACTGCGCCGACTC
>JABFYB010000412.1 GCA_013361475.1 Hamadaea sp. | reverse complement strand
GAGCCCCCGCGCGGGTGCACCCGCCGAGACCTTCCTGGTCGACGGGGGACCGGGCCGGGTCGGCATCATCGCCAGCGTGACCCGCCCCTTCTGCGGAGACTGCGACCGCACCCGGCTCACCGCCGACGGGCAGATCCGCAACTGCCTGTTCGCGACCGAGGAGAGCGATCTGCGTACTGCGTTGCGCGGCGGAGCGGACGATGATGCGCTGGCCGAGCGGTGGCGGCGCGCAATGTGGGGCAAGCGCGCCGGGCACGGAATCGACAATCCGGAATTCCTGCAGCCCGCCCGGGGCATGTCAGCGATCGGAGGCTGAGTGATCACGGTTCGCTACTTCGCCGGGGCTCGAGCGGCGGCCGGTGCCACCGAGGCCGAGTTGCCGGACGGCTCCAGCGTCACGGAGCTGACTTCGGCCTCGGTCCCGGCCCTCGCCAAGGTGCTGTCGGCGTCGAGCTTCCTCGTCGACGGGACCGCCTGGCGCGATCGGGACCAACCGTTGCCGGCCGGTTGCACGCTCGACGTGCTGCCCCCCTTCGCGGGCGGCTGAGCGGAGATGGCGGCCTTCCTGATCTTCGGCCTCGTGGTGGCCGGAGCGATCCACTATTACCTCTGGTTCCGGCTCGTACGCAGCACCACCCGGCCGGGGCGGGCTCGCCGCATCGGCACCGGACTCGTGGTGGCGGCCGTGGTCGTCCTCATCGGAGCGCTCGTGCTCACCCGGCTCGACGCGAACCTCGAATGGCTGGCGATTCTGGGCTACGTCTGGCTGGCCGTCATGTTCTACCTGCTCGTGACGCTCGCTTTGCTCGAAATTCCGGCGTTCGTGGCCAAGCGGCTGTCCGGGCGTGGCGTTCGGGGTGCTCCCGACGCGGGCGCTCTTGCCGCCGCGCCCGCCCCGGCGGAGGACGTCGCGGACGTCGACCGCCCCGCTGTGCGTACCCCTGAGGGAGAAAGCCGGAGGTTGTTCGTGGCGCGCGCCGTCGCGATCACCGCGGGGCTCGTCTCGGCCGGGACCGTGGGCTACGGGGTGACCCAGGCGCTGGGCCGGCCGGTGCTGAAGCGGCGCGAGATCGCGCTGGCCAAGCTGCCGCGCGCGATGGACGGCTACCGGGTTGCGCTGGTCTCCGACATCCACCTCGGGCCGCTGGCCGGGCGCAAGCACACCGAGCGGATCGTCGAGATCATCAACGGCCTCGACGCCGACATCGTGACCGTGGTCGGCGACCTAGTCGACGGGACGGTTGCGCAGCTGGGCGATGACGCCGCGCCGCTTCGTCTGCTGCAGAGCAAGCACGGCGCCTACTTCGTGACCGGCAACCACGAGTACTACTCCGGCTACCAGGAGTGGATCCAGGAGGTCGCCGAGCTGGGCCTGAAGCCGCTGCGCAACGAGCGGGTCGAGCTGCCCGGCGGGCTGGACCTGGCCGGAGTCAACGACGTGACGGGCGCGAGCTTCGACGACGGACCCGACTTCGCCAAGGCGCTCGACGGGCGCGATCCGGGTAAGCCGGTCGTCCTGCTGGCCCACCAGCCGATCCAGGTGCACGACGCGGCCAAGCACGGCGTCGACCTGCAACTGTCCGGCCACACTCACGGCGGCCAGATGGCGCCCTTCAATCTCGCGGTCAAGCTGCAGCAGCCGGTGGTGAGCGGCTACGACACCATCGACGGCACGCAGATCTACGTGACAAACGGCGCGGGATTCTGGGGTCCGCCGGTCCGGGTCGGCGCGCCGCCGGACATCACCCTGGTCGAGCTCCGCACCCCGTAGCGTTGATCATGAACCTAGGGTCCGGCTTTGCACCGTGTCGCGCCCCCAGCGCCATGGTCAACGGCCACCGCGCTTCCTGACGCCTGCCACCCACGGTGGACGCCGTGTGGTCAGACTGTGGACGGACTGGAGTCAGACATCTCACGAGCCGGTGTGGCGGCGAGCGCGGCACCGCGCACGCATGCCAGGATTCACCGCGTGCCCCCGCTCGCGACAGACCCCATCACCCCCTCGTGGGTCGCGGATCTGCACATCCACTCGCGCTACTCCCGTGCCTGCAGCCGCGACCTCGACCTGCCGAATCTCTCGTGGTGGGCGCGACGCAAGGGAATCGCGCTGCTCGGCACCGGTGACATCACCCATCCGGCCTGGCGCGAACACCTGCACGAGGCGCTGGTCGAGGCCGAGCCAGGGCTCTACCAGCTGAAGCCCGACCTCGAGGCGGACGTGAATCGGCGGCTGCCCCCGGTGCTCGCGGCGCGGCCGAGCGCACGGTTCCTGCTCAGCGTCGAGATCTCCACGATCTACAAGGCCGGCGAGCGTACGCGCAAGGTTCACCACCTGATCTACCTGCCGTCGCTGGCGGCGGCCGAACGGTTCGCCACCCGCCTCGGCCGGGTCGGCAACCTGGCCAGCGACGGCCGGCCCATCCTCGGGCTGCCCAGCCGCGACCTGCTGGAGATCACGCTGGAGGCCGACCCGGACGCGTACCTGGTCCCGGCGCACATCTGGACGCCGTGGTTCTCCGCCTTGGGTTCCAAAAGCGGATATGACCGGATCGCCGACTGCTACGAAGATCTCGCCGACCACATCTTCGCCGTCGAGACCGGGCTGAGCAGCGATCCCGAGATGAACTGGCGGGTCTCCTCGCTCGACGAGTACGCGCTGGTCTCCAATTCGGACGCACATTCGCCGCAGGCGCTCGGCCGGGAGGCGACCGTCCTCCGGGGCGCGATGGACTACTTCGCGGTGCGTGACGGACTCCGTGATCGCAGCGGACTCGTCGGCACGGTGGAGTTCTTCCCGGAGGAAGGCAAGTACCACGGGGACGGTCATCGGGCGTGCGGAGTCAACTGGACTCCGGACCAGACCCGGGCGGCCGGCGGCAAGTGCAGCGTCTGTGGCAAGGCCGTGACGGTGGGCGTACTCGCCCGAGTCGAGGAACTGGCCGACCGGGCCCCGGGCGCATTTCTGGGAACGCCCGGGGTCGAGCATCTCGTGCAGTTGCCCGAAATCCTCGGCGAGATCGCCGGAGTCGGGCCGAAGAGCCGGACCGTCGAGACGAAGGCCTCCGCCCTAGTCGCCGCGATCGGCCCGGAACTGCACATTCTCCGGGAAGCGCCGCTCGACCAGATCGGCTCGGCCGGGGGATCCGACCTCCAGGAGGCGATCCGGCGGCTGCGGGCCGGGGAGGTACGCCGCATCCCCGGCTACGACGGCGAGTACGGCGTGATCCGGCTCTTCGACCCCGGTGAGCTGGGCGCGGCCGACGCCCTCTTCGAGGTGCCCATGGTGCCCGCCGCCCGGGTTCCAGCGCCGAAGCAGCGTACGCCCCGGGCGGGTCGCGAACCCGTGTCCCGGCCGGTGTCGAGCCCGCCGCCGGTCGCCGTGTCACCACCA
>JABFYB010000435.1 GCA_013361475.1 Hamadaea sp. | reverse complement strand
GCCAGCACGCCGACGCGCTTGCCGTCCCGCCGGTACGCCGCGACGAGTTCGTTCGTGGTCGTGGACTTGCCGACGCCGGGCGACCCGGTCAGGCCGACGACGTGCGCCCGTTGGGCGTCCGCGCCGAAAGCCGCGGCGATCTCCGCCAGTTCGGCGGCATTCCGTTCGACCATGCTGATCAGCCGGGCGACGCTGCGCGGATCCCCGTCCCGCGCGGCGCCGACCAGCTGCCTTACGTCCTGGCTCACTGCTGCGCTGAGACCGTCTGCGTCGGGACGGTCAGGATCAGGGCGTCGCCCTGGCCGCCGCCACCGCACAGCGCGGCCGCGCCGGTGCCGCCGCCACGGCGCTTCAGCTCCAGCGCCAGGGTCAGGGCAAGACGAGCGCCGGACATGCCGATCGGATGGCCGAGCGCGATCGCCCCGCCGTTGACGTTGACGATCGACGGGTCGACCCCGAGGTCGCGGGTGGAGGCGATGCCGACTGCGGCGAACGCCTCGTTGATCTCGATCAGGTCCAGGTCGGCGACGGTGAGCCCGGCCTTGCCGAGGGCGTGCTTGATGGCGTTCGACGGCTGCGCGTGCAGCGAGCTGTCCGGCCCCGCCACGTTGCCGTGCGCGCCGACCTCGGCGAGCCAGGTCAGCCCCAGCTCCTCGGCCTTCTCCTTGCTCATCACGATGACCGCGGCGGCGCCGTCGGAGATCGGCGAGCTGGAGCCGGCCGTGATCGAGCCGTCCTTGGTGAACGACGGCTTGAGCTTGGCGAGCACTTCGGCCGTCGTGTCGGGGCGTACGCCCTCGTCCTCGGCCAGCACGATCGGGTCGCCCTTGCGCTGCGGGATGGTCAGCGGCGCGATCTCCTCGGCGAACACCCCGTTCTTCTGCGCGGCCGCGGCCCGCTGGTGCGACGCGGCGGCGAAGGCGTCCTGCTCCTCGCGGGAGATGCCCCACTTCTGCCCGTCGTACTCGGTGGCCTCCCCCATCGGGATGCCCTTCCAGGCATCGGTGAGCCCGTCGAGGGCCATGTGGTCCTTGACGGTCACGTCGCCGTACTTGTAACCGGACCGCTGACCCATGAGCAGGTGCGGCGCGTTGGTCATCGACTCCATCCCGCCGGCGACCACGATGTCCACCTCGCCGGCCCGGATGAGCTGGTCGGCCAGCGCGATGGCGTCCAGTCCGGACAGACAGACCTTGTTGATGGTCAGCGCGGGGACGGTCATCGGGATGCCCGCCTCGACCGCCGCCTGCCGGGCCGGAATCTGGCCCGCACCGGCCTGCAGGACCTGACCCATGATCACGTACTGAACCTGGTCGGGGGCGACCCCGGCGCGTTCCAGCGCCGCCTTGATCGCGGCACCGCCGAGCTGCGTGGCCTTGAAGTCCTTCAGGTTGCCCAGCAACCGGCCCATAGGCGTACGCGCACCGGCGACGATCACCGAACTCTTCATTGAGAGGCCCTCCGACTCGGCTTAGCTATCGTTCAGTCAGACTAACCATATGTCTGAGCATCCGGAGCAGTCGGGTTTGTCACACGGTATCGGCCTCCTGCGCATCGACCACGTCGGCGTCGCCGTCGCCGACCTGGACGAAGCCATCGAGTTCTACACGCGGGTCTTCGGCATGACGTGCACGCACGTCGAGACGAACGAAGAACAAGGCGTACGCGAGGCGATGATGTCGGTCGGGCCGTCACCGGTCGGCGGCTGCGTGCAATTGCTGGCCCCGCTGTCGCCGGACTCGACAATCGGGAAGTTCCTGGCCAAAAACGGACCCGGCGTGCAGCAGGTGGCGTACACGGTCCGCTCCATCGACGACGCTTGTGACGCGCTCCGTACGCGTGGGATCCGGCTGCTCTACGACCAGCCTCGCCGGGGCACCGCCGACTCGCGGATCAACTTCGTGCATCCGAAGGATGCGGGGGGCGTACTGGTCGAGCTGGTCGAACCTGCGCTGACTCACTGACACCTCCCAGTGCGCGGTCGGTGACCGCATCCCCGGCGGTCGATGATCTCCGGACGTCCGGGTACCTCAACCCACCAAGATCAGGTACGTGGGCTTCCGGAGATCACCTGGGGGTACGCCGATCGGCCCCGCTCGGCCGGGCGGCCCGGGCGGCCCCGCGGCCCGGGCGGCCCGGGCGGCGGGGGCGGCCGGTTAGCCGAGCGCGCCGGCCTTTCGCAGGACCGCCCGGATCTTCGCCACCGTCTCGGCCGGCCGGCGAAGGACGTCGTCGGCGTGGAACCGCAGCACGGTCCAGCCCAAAACGTGCAGGTCGTTCTGCCGTTCCATGTCGAAGCGGTGCGTCACCCGGTCACGGTGATGGTCTCCGTCGTACTCGATCGCGATGCGGGACTCCGGATAGGCGAGGTCGACCCGGGCCACGAACCGCTTCCCGTTCATGATCTTGAATTGGGCCACCGGACGCGGCAGTCCCGCGTCCACGATGAGCAGCCGCAGCCGCGTCTCCATCGGCGACTCGGCGAGCGGCTCCGCCAACCCCAGCAGACCGTCGGCGCGGCGTCGGCCGGGCCACCGATGCCGGGCCGAGAAGTCGTCGGCGAGCCGAGACAGTGACACCTTGTGCTGGTGTAGCACCGCGTCGAGACAGACGAGCGCGTCGCTTCGCGGCAACAACCGGGCCAGGTCGAAGGCGGTCCGTTCCGGTGTCGTCACCGGCAACCCCAGCACGCTGGTTACGTCCCGCATCGGCACCGCGCCACGTTTCACCACGAGCCGAGGATGTGGTGCCACCCGGTCGTCTTCGCCGATCAGCACGGTCACGAGCGGCGGCGGATCCAGTCCGCGTACGCCCCAGAGGTGCAGGGCGCTGAGCCCGCCGATCGCACCGCCTTTCGGCAGCACCAGCGCGGCCGCTTCACACCACACGCGATGATCGAGCGGGATCTCCGCGTACGCGTAAACGCCGGGAAGCAGCCGGGTCCACGTGCGCCCACTCAACTGGCGGCGGGTGAGCAACCCGGCCTCTATGGCGTCGGCGGCCCGAAACGGCGCCACGGCGAGTGACGGCGGGATCTTGGCGGCGCGCGGCATCGAACAACGATGCGCCGCGGCGCTCTGCGGCGGCAGGGGGTGTGGATAACCACCTCCGGACGTCCAGGTACCTCACCGCACCAAGATCAGGTACATGGGCATCCGGAGATCACCCGCGACGGCACCCCGGCGGCCCCCGTTGAGAAGCGCGGGGTGGGGCGAGCGCGAAAGCGCCCACGGGAGCGTGCCACCGAGCAGCGATGAACATGGAGTGCCAAAAGCCGGTGGACTATTTCACAGAAGCGTTCCCGCTCGAAGCTACTGGGCAGTAACCTCCGCACAACACCGCCTCAACGGTCGTTCAGGGGGTGACCCACATAGATCCGGCACGGCCCACCCG
>JABFYB010000737.1 GCA_013361475.1 Hamadaea sp. | reverse complement strand
CCGGGCAGGGTCCACTGCTGGTTGGCGTTGCCGCTGCACGACCAGATCTGCAGCGCGGTCCCGTCGGCCGAGCTCTGCCCGGTGGCGTCGAGGCAGGTGCCCGACCCGGCGTTCACCAGCGCGGTCCCGGTCTGATTCCACTTCTGGGAGTTCCCGCCGGTGCAGTCGTAGATCTGGACCTTGGTGCCGTTGGCCGTTCCGGCCGCGGCAGCGGTGAGGCACTTGCCGAGGGCTTTGATGGTGCCGTCGGCGCCGACCACCCACTGCTGGGCGTTGGTGCCGTTGCAGGTGTAGAGCTGGACCTGGGTTCCGTTGGCGGGATTGGCCGCCGCCACGTCGACGCACTTGCCGCCGATTCCGGTGATCGGGCCGGTGCCGGTGACCGCCGCCGCGGCCGTCGGGGTCAGCTGGCCGCCGGTGACGGTCACCGCCGCGGCGAGGGCGAGCGCGGCCAGCAGGCGGGAGAGGGTGGGCATGGCGTGCTCCCTTCACAGGAGATAGCGCCTCATCAATTAGGAAGGCGTCCGAACAGATCGGCCGACCTAGATTGCCACCCATGGGCTCGTTCGTCAACGCATGGACATGCATCCACATATGTGAACGGCGGCTGCCGCCTCCCCCGGGGGGACTGGATCAGGGTTGCCGGTCGAATCTTGGGCCAAGATTCGACCGGGAACCCTGATCCAGCGGGGAAACCAGCGCAAGCGCGTCAGGCCGCGACGACCTCCGCGACCACGCACGCGACGTTGTCGGGAGCGCCGGCGGCGTACGCCTGGGCGATGAGGTCGTCCACGACGTCGCCGACCGCCACGGACCGGCCCAGTGAAGCCCGGATGGCGTCCTTGTCCACCACGGCGAACAGCCCGTCGGTGCACAGCAGATAGCGGTCGCCCGCCCGAGCCTCGCGTACGCTCAGATCCGGCTCCGCCGCGCCCTCGTTGGTGAGCGCACGGATCAGCTGAGCACGCTGCGGATGCGCCATCGCCTCGTCGTCGGTCAGCCGGCCGCTGTCGACCAGCGACTGCACATAGCTGTGGTCGTGGGTGAGCTGGAACAGCTGCCCGTCCCGCAGCAGGTAGACCCGGGTGTCGCCGATGTGCGCCAGGCCCAGCTGGGAGCCCGACCAGGCCAGCGCGGTCAGCGTGGTGACGGCCTGACCGGACGGGTCGTCGGCGGCGATCTCGACGAGCCGCGCCTGCGCCCGATCGATCGCCTCGGCGAGCGCCGGGAGGAGGTCACCGGAGGGCAGGTCGCGCAGTGCGTCGACGGCGGCGGCGCTGGCCCGGTCGCCGGCCGCGCCGCGCATGCCGTCCGCCACGGCGAGCAGCCGGTCGTCGGCGTACGCGGTGTCTTCGTTGGTGTCACGTCCGACGCCGGGCTCCGTGCGCGCGGCGTACCGGATGGTCAGTGGGGTCGGCATGGGTTCGGCCCTTCCGGAGAAGTGGTCGACGAGGAACGAGGCGAGCCGGTCCCGGGTGGCCGCTTCGGACGCGATGACGTCCCGATAGCGTTCGATCTCCTTCGCGGCCGCGGTGGGCGTCGCGTCGCAGACCACGCGGATCAGGTCCAGCGGCATGCCGAGCCGGCGCAGCCAGGCGATCAACCGCCCGCGGTCGAGCTGCTCCGGGTGGTAATACCGGTAGCCCGTCTCGGCGTCGACCACCTCGGGCGGCAACAGCCCGAGCTTGTCGTAGAGCCGCAGCGCCCGTGGTGACAGCCGCACGGCGCGCGAGAACTCGCCGATCGTCAGCACCGTTCTCCGCCTCCCTCGTCGCGCCGGACCGGCGGCCCGGCAGACCCATGGTGGGCCTTGACCCAAGGTGAAGGTCCAGCGTAATCGTCCTGTGGGGTTGGTGGAGACGCGCGTCACAGCCTCCGATGTCACATCTCGGCGGGCTGTCTCGTCGGGAGGGTATGAGCAATGAGCTGGACATTCTGCGCCGCGACTTCAGCGGCGACATCATCGAGCCCGACAACGCCGACTACGCGGCCGCCAGCCGGTCGGTCCTGGTCGTCGGCAGCCCGGCGTACGTCCTGCGGCCCAAGACCGTCGCCGACGTGCAGGCGGCCGTCGCGTTCGCCACCTCCGCCGTCCTTCCGCTGGCCGTGCGCGGTGGCGGCCACGCCTTCGCCGGGTTCGGCACGAACGAGGGCGGTGTGGTCGTCGACCTCAGCCCGCTCGCCGAGGTCGAGGTCCTCGACGGCCACGTCGTGCGGATCGGCGGCGGCGCGACCTGGGGCCAGGTCGCGACCGCGCTCGCCCCGCACCACCTGGCGATCTCCTCCGGGGACACCCGCAGCGTCGGCGTCGGCGGGCTGACGCTCTCCGGCGGCATCGGGTGGAAGGTCCGCAAGCACGGGCTCGCCCTCGACGCCCTGGTCGCGGCCGAGGTGGTCACCGCCGACGGCCGAGTTGTACGCACAACGGAGTCCGACGATCCGGACCTGTTCTGGGCGATCCGGGGCGGCGGCGGCAACTTCGGCATCGTGACCGCCTTCGAGTTCGCGGCGCATCCGACGACCGACGTCTTCTTCGGCCGGATCTCCTTCCCCGCCGCGGAGGCGGAAGCCGTCCTTCAAGGCTGGGCCGAGTATCTGCGTACCGCGCCGGCCGAGCTGACCTCGATCGTCGAGCTGGCCAACCCGTTCGCGGGCGGCAACGCCGCGCCGGTCGAGGTCCGGGTCGCCTTCGACGGTGACGACCCCGACCTGGCCGCCCAGGCGATCGACCCGATCCGGCGGCTGGGCACCGTGCTCGCCGACGAGGTGGCGTTGACGGCGTACGCGGATGTGCTCGTGGACGGCATCGTCCCGCCGCCCGGCATCGCGCTGTTCACCCGCAGCGGCTTCGTCGAGCAGGCTTCCGTGCCGGAGGTGCTGCGCATGCTGGCCGAGGTGGGCGCCTCCGAGCGGCCGCCGTTCCTCGCCGTACGCAGTCTCGGCGGCGCGGTCGCCGAGGTGCCGGCCGACGCGACGGCGTACGCCCATCGCTCGGCGGAGCTGATGGTGCTGACCACCGTCGCCGGGCCGAAACCGGTCGTGGACGGCGCCCGGCCGGGGCTCGACGCGCTGTGGGGACGGCTCGCGCCGCACGTCAGCGGGGCGTACGCCAACTTCCTGGCCACCGCCACCGAGGCGGACGTCGCGGCGGTCTACCCGGCCGCTACCTATGATCGGCTGGCGGCGGTCAAGCGGCAGTACGACCCGGGCAACCTGTTCAGTGGCAACCACAACGTCCGGCCCGCCTGACCCAGTGCGGCGCGCTGCCGACGGGGCAGCGCGCCGCCCCTGGCGGGCAGGGGTGACCTGACGCCCATTTTCTTGACTGATTCCAGAAAACGGACCCGACTGCGGGGGATTACCCACAGGTGAGCCCGGAAGGAATCCGATGTCA
>JABFYB010000349.1 GCA_013361475.1 Hamadaea sp. | reverse complement strand
GCCGTTCCTCAGCGATCTCCGGCGCGACCAGCTCCAGGATCTGCGACCGGTACTTCTCCAACACCTCCGGCCGTAGGTGTTCGTCGAATGCGCGCCTGGTCAGCACGTCGGCGGCTTTCGCCTTGCCGACCTCGCCCACCGCGGAGGGCAGGTCGTGGACGGTCTTGGCGATCACCCGGGCCTGCTCCACGTTGACCTGCCCGGAAGCCAGCGCGGCCTCCACCACGGGAACAGTCTGAAGCATCGACGCCAACGAGGTCCACGCGCGGGCGTCCTTGTCTCGGATGGCCAGCAGATACGTCAGCCAGTTCACCGTCCCCGTCGCACCCGCGTTATACGGAACCTCACGCCCCTCGGCGGTCGCGATCAACGCCGCCAACCGACCCGAGAGACGCTGGAGGAGAGCGAACGTGCGCCGGACTTCGTCGGTGATCTCGCCGTCCGACAGCGTCCACAGGGGACCGGCGAGCAGTTCGGCGACATCCGCCTCGACCTGCGCCAACACCCCCGAGCCCATGAGATCGAGTTTAGAACGCCTGTCGGAGAGCTAACCGGGGGAAAAGCCATCCGGCACACAAGATGCCGACAAACGATCAAGCCCTTGACTCGTCCACATCAGACGGTCAGCGAGAGTGGGCCAGCGACATCACGGCGGCCACGGCCTGGATGACGCCGTTGACCGCCCGGGTGGGCGCGAACCGCCGCTCGGTCCACTCCCGGCCCCGCCGGATCCAGACGCTCGGCAACCCGAGGCCGGCCGCGCCGCCGATGTCGGACTCGGGGCTGTCGCCGATCATCCACGCGCCGCGCAGGCGCAGCCGTGCGCGTTCGGCCGCGATCTCGAAGATCCGGGCGTTGGGTTTGCGGCAGTCGACCTCCTCGGAGATCACCCAGTCCGCGACGAACCGGTCCAGCCCGGTCCGGCGGATCTTCGCCTCCTGCATCCGCGTACTGCCATTCGTGACGATCACGGGAACCCAGCCCGCGTCCGCCGCGATGCGCAGGGCCGCGCCCACCATCGGATCGAATCGGGTGTGCTCGATCATGCCCTCGAAAAGCTCGTCGACCATATCGACGATGGACGCGCGGATGGAGTACCGGTCGCGGATGGCCTCGGCGACGTCCCAACGGTCGGTCAGCCCGTCCGCGTCCACGTCGAGCAGCCAGTCCACGTCGTATGCGGGCGCGCCGATCTCCGACAGGAACCATTCGGCCCAGGCCTTGAACGCCCCGGTCCGGTCGATCAGGGTGTTGTCGAGGTCAAGGAGCAGCAATGGCACGGCCGCACAATACGTGACCTGCGCCTCACTAGGAAAGGGTCCTCACGTATAGACCTGGTCGCGACCGGCCGTTTCGCCCTGGGGCATCATCCTGGGTCGATCGGTCAGCATGGTGTGCCCGGCCCGGGTCTCCGCCAGCGCCTCCGGTGACAGCGTCGCCACCAGCACGGACGTGCCGGAGTTCGGCCCCCGGACGACGGCTCGGCCCTCGGGGTCGTAGACGGCGGCGCCCCCGTTGAAGGCCCACGGCGCGACGCCGTCGACCGCATTGGCATAAACGACATAGCCGGTGTTGTCCAAGGCGCGGGCGGCATAGTAGACGTCCCGCCGATGCTCCGACCCGGACACGTACGCCGCCGGGTAGACCATGCCGTGCACGTCGTCGGCCTGCGCGGCCCGGGCGTGCTCCGGGAAGCACCCGTCGTAGCAGACGCCCAGCCCAAGACGCCAGCCGTCCAGATGCAGCGTCGCGCCCCGGGAACCGGGCACGAAGAGCGCCTTCTCCTCCGGGCCGCAGAGGAAGTTCTTCTCGTACGCCACCCGGATCTCGCCGGTGCCGTCGGCCACCACGACGGCGCACGTACGCCGGTCGTGCTCATCGCGTACCGCCGCCCCTAGAAGAACGACGATCTGCCGGTCGCGCGCGACGGCCCGGACCGGGTCGAGCCTCGCGTCCGCCACCTGACCGCCCACGGCCGTGACATCCGTGGCCAGATCGGCCAGGGCCGGCGGATGGTAGGCGGGCAGGAACAGCTCGGGCAGTACGCACAGCCGGGCGCCCTGGTCGGCGGCCTGCCCGGCCAGCTCCGCGCCGGTACGCGCATTGGCGGCCACGTCGCCGGGGATCGACGGCGTCTGCACAGCGGCGACGGTGAGCGGGGTCAGCATGGAGGTCACCTTAGCCCGCCACGTGCAGCAAGCCGTACGTACGGATTGCGAAGACTTGGTTGACCTGGGAGGATCGTAGTGTGCCGAGGGTGAGTCAGGACCAGCTGGAAGCCCGGCGGGAGGAGATCCTCACCGCCGCCCGGGCCTGTTTCGCGCGCTACGGCTACGAAGGCGCCACCGTGCGGCGGCTCGAAGAGGCGACCGGGCTCTCCCGGGGCGCGATCTTCCACCACTTCCGCGACAAGGACTCACTGTTCCTCGCGGTCGCCGAGGACGACGCCGCCGAGATGGTCGAGACGGTCGCCCGCAACGGACTCGTGCAGGTCATGCGCGATCTGCTGGCCCGTGCCACCGACCCCGACGCGGCCGGCTGGCTCGGCACGCAGCTGGAGGTCTCCCGCCGTGTGCGCACCGACCCCGGCTTCGCCGAGCGGTGGGTCCAGCGCACGAGCGCGATCGAAAGCGCCACCGCCGAACGGCTCAAGCGTCAGCGCGACGCCGGCGTGCTCCGCGACGACGTGCCGCTGGAGGCGCTCATGCGCTTCCTCGAACTGGCCTACGACGGGCTCGTGCTGCACCTGGCCATGGGGCGGCCGGCCGGGGACCTCGGCCCCGTCCTCGACCTCGTCGAGGAAACCGTCCGCAAACGCTGACCCCCGGCTTTCTCTCGTTGATCATGAACTTTCGGTCATGATCGACCGGCGTGTCGTGTGCCCAGCACCCTGATCGACTCCGCGAGCGGGTGATCGACTAGTCGAGCATCCAGTACTGGATGTGCTGCCCGAGCGGCGTCATGATCAGCACCACCATCCCCGCGCAGAGCGCGGTGGTGGCGGCGAGCGTCCACGCGAGCCGGGGCCGGCGGCGTACGTGGGGCTGGGCGAGCGTCCACAGCCCGGCCGGCACCAGGGCGGCGGCGAAGACGTGGCCGACGACGGCCGACAGCATGATCGCCGGGTACGCCGACCACAGGAACACGGGCCAGTGATCCTTGGGGTCGTTTTCCGGGCCGAGCCAGCCCGGCCAGCCCGCCTTGGCGCTGACCGTCAGGTAGAGCCCGCCGACGCCGAGGTAGAACGCCGAGATCAGGGTGGATTGCAGAACCAGCAGCACTACGACGCCGCGCGGCGGTGATCCGGTGGCGACGGAGATCGATGCGGTCGACATGCCCGGAGTGTAGGGCGTCACGCGGAAAATCGGTTGACACATGTCCCCCTGCGCCACCTAGACTGGTCGACGTTTGATCATGGCTGCCACCACGGCCCGTCTTTTTCGGCGTGGTGTGTGAGTGAGAGGAGGGGAGCCAGATGGCTGTCTTTGCCGTGCCCTGCGCCGTTCCCCTTTCCTCTTCGCTCAAGGAGCCGCTGAAGTGCGCAACAAGCGCAAGTTCGACGACGACGACTTCTCGCTGACCGATACCGACACGTTCGAGAAGTTTTTTGATCACGATCCCGAATGGGATGAGAATCCGGACGGCCCGGAGACCGGCGACCGCTGGTCGACCTGGGACCTGTCCTCCCCCACCGAACGCGGCCCGTTGCCGCATCCCGAGTGGGTGGTCACCGAGCTGGCCGCGGTCGACATCGAACGCGGCATGCTCAAGACCGGCAAGGAAGCCGACGTCTTCCTGATCCGGCGGGAGGTGCCCGAGACCGGTTACGGCACGCTGATGGCGGCCAAACGGTACCGGGACAGCGATCACCGGATGTTCCACCGGGACGCCGGATACCTGGAGGGCCGGCGGACCCGGGACAGCCGGGTCAACCGGGCCGTCGCCGCCCGCACCGCCTTCGGCAAGGAGGCGATCGCCGGGCAGTGGGCGTACGCCGAATTCGGGGCGCTGTGCAAGCTCTGGGAGACCGCCCAGTCGCTCGACGTGGCCCCGTTCACGCCCTACCCCGTGCAGATCCTCGGCACCGAGATCCTCATGGAGTTCATCGGTACGCAGGACGGTGTGGCCGCGCCCCGGCTGGCCGCGGTCCGGCCCGAGGACGCGGATCTGACCGATCTGTGGGAGCAGCTGCTGGTCGGGCTGCGGGTCCTGGCCCGCAGCGGGTACGCCCACGGCGACCTGTCGCCGTACAACATCCTCGTCCACGAAGGACGACTGGTCGTCATCGATCTCCCGCAGATCGTCGACATCGTCGCCAACCCGCACGGGCGGCGGTTCCTGACCCGGGACGTGCACAACGTCCTGACCTGGTTCCGCTCCCGAGGACTGTCCGGAGTGGATGAGAACGAGGTCGTGCAGTTCCTGTGCGACGAGGCGGGGATCCGCTGAACCCGCCCACGGCGCGGTCCGGCTGCCGGGCAGCTCCTACGGCCGTGCGGCCCCCGCGGCCGCGCGGCCCTCATCGGCCGGCGGGCCACCGCCCGTGCGGCGCCGTGCGCTATCCGGGATGACGCTGTCCTCCGCATGCGGAAGCAGGGTCATCCCGGGTCCGGCGGTGCTCGAGATAGTGCTCAGGCGGCGGCGGGGCTCTTAGGAAGGCTCGTCGTGAGCGGCGAATCCACCGGCGACGCGGTGAACTGCGTCCGGTAGAGGTCGCCGTAGAGACCGCCTGCCGCGACCAGTTCCTCGTGCGTACCTCGCTCGACGATCTTGCCGTCGTCGAGCACCAGGATCTGGTCGGCTTCCCGCACCGTCGACAGCCGGTGCGCGATGACCAGCGCCGTACGCCCGGCGAGCGCGACCGACAGCGCGCGCTGCACCGCAGCCTCGCTCTCGGAGTCCAGATGGGCGGTGGCCTCGTCGAGGATGACGATCGACGGCGCCTTGAGCAGAAGCCGGGCGATCGCGATGCGCTGCTTCTCGCCGCCGGAGAACCGGTAGCCCCGCTCGCCGACGACCGTCTCCAGTCCGTCGGGCAGCGCCCGGACCAGTTCCTCCACCTGAGCGCCCCGCAGCGCCGCCCAGATCTCGTCGTCGGTCGCGTCGGGCTTGGCGTAACGCAGGTTCGCCGCGATGCTCTCGTGGAACAGGTGAGCGTCCTGGGTGACGACGCCGATGGTGTCGCGTAGCGACGCGAGCGTGGCGTCGCGGACGTCGACGCCGCCGACCGCCACCGAACCCTCGGTCACGTCGTAGACCCGGCTCACCAGCATCGACGTGGTGGACTTGCCCGCACCCGACGGGCCGACGAGCGCGACCATCTGCCCCGGCTCGACGGTGAACGAGACACCGCGCAGGACCGGCTCGGTCTGCTTGCGGTCCAGCGTCGCGACGTCCTCCAGCGAGGCCAGGGAAACCTCGGCCGCCGTGGGATAGCGGAACCACACGTCCCGGAACTCGACCCGGCTGGAGCCCTTGGCCACCTCGACCGCGTCCGGCTTCTCCGCGATCGCGGGCGGCAGATCCAGGATCTCGAAGACCCGGTCGAAGCTGACCATCGCGCTCATGACGTCGACGCGGACGTTGGACAGCTCGGTCAGCGGCCCGTAGAGCCGGGTCAGCAGCAACGCCAGGGCGACCACGGTACCGGCCGAGATCGTCTGGTGGACGGCGAACCAGCCGCCGAGCCCGTAGACGAGCGCCTGGGCCAGCGAGGCGACCAGCATCATCGCGACGAAGAAGGCCCGGCCGTACATCGCCGAGGTGATGCCGATGTCGCGTACGCGGGCGGCCTTCTCGCCGAACCGCTCGGACTCCGACTCGGGTCGGCCGAACAGCTTCACCAGCAACGCCCCCGCGACACCGAAGCGCTCGGTCATCGTCGCGTTCATGGTGGCGTTGAGTTCGTAGGACTCCTTGGTGATGGCGGCCAGCCGCCGCCCGACCCGGCGCGCGGGCAGGATGAACACCGGCAGCAGGACCAGCGACAGGGCGGTGATCTGCCAGTTGAGGCTCAGCATCACGCCGGCCGTCAGGGCCAGCTGGATGACGTTGCTGACCACGCCGGACAGCGTCGACGTGAACGCCCGCTGCGCGCCCAGGACGTCGTTGTTGAGGCGTGAGACGAGCGCGCCGGTCTGCGTACGCGTGAAGAACTGAAGCGGCATCCGCTGGACGTGGTCGTAGACCTCGCTGCGCAGCCGGTAGATGATGCCTTCGCCGATCCGGGCCGAGTACCACCGCTGGGCGAGTGAGAGGCCGGCGCCGACGATGGCCAGGCCCGCGATGATCAGCGCCAGCCGGATGACCGTGCCGCCCGCCGACGGCTTGCCGCTGGTGATGGCGTTGACGACGTCACCGGCGAGAACCGGGGTCGCCACGCCGATCGCGGCCGACACGACCACCGTCACGAGGAAGATCGCGATGTCCCGCCGGTAGGGCCGGGCGAAGCGCATCACGCGCTTGAACGTGCCGCTGGTCAGCTTGTGCTGCTTGACCGCGTCCTCCTCGCGGAGGGCACGCATCATGCCCCAGCCTCCGCCGCCCCCGCCCATCATTGACATCTGTCGCCCTCCCAGGATGATCCTGCAAGGCCAACATACGAGGTAAGCCTGACATTCCCGAACGGGGGCTTACCGGGGCGCTATTCGCCCCGCCCGGCGATCTCCCGGCTGTTATTCCCCTAAGCCAGCGAGCTGGCGTATCTGGCGCACCTGAGCCTGCCGCTCGGCGAGCGCCTGTTCGGCGTACGACCGCTGATGAGCGCCCGCGATCAGCGCCTTGATCTCGATGAGGGCGTTGCGATCGGCCGCGAGCAGCGCGGCCGCCAGATCCCGGGCCGCCTGGTCGAGCTCCGCTCGCGGTACGCGAACCGTGGCCAGCCCGATCTGCTCGGCCTCCGCCGAGTCGACCGTACGCCCGGTGGCGCACAACTCCAGAGCGCGGGAGTAGCCGACGAGGTCGACGAGCCGCTTGGTCCCCGTCAAATCGGGCACCAAGCCCAATGCCACTTCTTTCATGGCGAACCGGGCATCGTCGGCGACGACCCGGAAATCGCAGGCCAGGGCGAGCTGGAAACCGGCTCCGATGGCATGGCCCTGCACAGCGGCGATGGTGACGATGTCGGTGCGGCGCAACCAGGAGAAGGCCTCCTGGAAGCGCCCGATCCGAGCTTCGGCCTCGTCGGGGGGCACCGCGGCGAGCTCACCCAGGTTGGCCTGGGCGTGGGCAAGGTCTAGTCCGGCCGAGAAGGCCCGCCCCTCGCCGCGGAGCACCACCACTCTGACGTCGGCGCGCAGCGCCGAACCGATGTCGCGCAAGCTTTCCCACGTCGCCGTGGTCTGCGCATTCAGAACTTCGGGACGATCCAGCGTGATCGTCGCGATCGGACCATCAGCCTCCATGCGTACACCGGCCGGCGGGGTGTCGCCGGCCGGGTGCACGTCCTGTGGCGATCGCGAGGTCATGCCTGCAGATCGTATCCGCTTGTCCGGGGAGAAGGCGGTCAGGCCTTCTTACGGCGCCGGGCGCCGCCCCGCTGACGCAGCTGGACGCCCGCCTCGGTGAGCACCCGGTGAATGAACCCGTAGGAGCGGCCCGTCGACGAGGCCAGAGCACGGATGCTCTCCCCGGAGGTGTACCGCTTGACGAGGTCCTTCGCCAGCGTCTGCCGCTCGGTCCCGACGATCCGGCGACCCTTCTCTGTGGTGGTAGCTGTGCCGGTGGCTGCCATCGTGAATCCCTCACGTCCGAAAGATGGTGCGGTTACGCGGTCTCATCTATTAGACCGCCTGGAACGATCATGCGCTAGATATCAACTACACGCCAACCGACACGCACGCCTCTGTCGGCTACCCGATAGCCTGATGCGCCGTGGTGAGCGATGACCCCGCAGCGGCGCGCAGACGTGAACGTGACGACCTTTTCAGCTGGTTGGCACTGGTCACCGTGGGTACCGCCGCGACCTGGCTCGCGGTACGCGCCGGAGTCGCACTCGGCACCGCGAGCGCGCCTTTTCTCGGCCGTTATCGAGTTGAGATCGGCCCGGCGACGGTGCTGGCACCACTGATTGCGCTTTCGGTCCTTACCTTTGCGCATCGCGGGTGGTTCCATTCCGCACGGTGGGGAATGCTCGTAATCGTTTCCTATTGCGGATTGCTCCTCTGGTCGGTAGGTCTGGCCTACGTGGACGGTGCCGACGGATTCACCCGCGCGCTGCTGAGTCCGGACAGTTACCTCACCGATGTCACCGCGATGGGTGATCACCCGTGGGAGTACTTGCGCGCCTATACGGCGACCGCCGCGGAGAAGTCGATCGCCAGCCGGGGCCACCCGCCGGGCCCGGTCATGCTGCTCTGGGCACTGCATCGGGCCGGGTTGACCGACCATCTGCTGCTCGGCCTCGCCGTGACCGCGCTGGGCGCGCTGGTGGCTCCGCTCGTGCTGTCGGCGGTCCGCGAGGTCTGCGGCGAGGCGGCGGCCCGCAGCTACGCCCCGCTGCTCCTGCTGGCCACCTGGGCGGTCTGGCTCGCGGTCTCGATCGACGCGCTGGTCGGCACGCTGGCCGCGGCGACCGTCGCGGCCGGGGTTCGGGCCACGATCAGACACGGCACGCGGGCGTTGGCCTGGTCGCTGGCCTCCGGCATCGCGCTGGGCACTGCCGCGCTCTTCTCGTACGCCGCCGCGTGGCTGGGCCTGACGGTGGTATGCCTGAACTTCGCCCGACGCCGGGCCGCCCTGAACTGGGCCGGCGGCCTGGGCGCGCTACTGCCCGTGCTGGCCGCCTGGGCTGCCGGGTTCAACTGGTTCGACGGGCTCCTCAGCGCCCACAACGACTTCACCGCCCGGGTCGAGCCGGTCCGGCCCGCCCTGCCGTGGGCGGCGATCAGCCTCGTCGCCCTTCTCCTGGCCGCCGGACCCGCTCTGGTCCCCGGCGTACGCAAACTCCGGAACACGCCGGGATGGCCGTTTCTGGCGGGCGCGGGAGCCGCTGTGGTGTTCTCGGTGGCCGCCGGGTTGGCCCGGGGCGGCGTCGAGCACGCCTGGCTGGCGTACTTCCCGTGGCTGACGGTCGCCGCAGTGGCTCCGGAGCAGCGCGGCGGCCCGATCCCCCCGCCACCGCTGCTGCTGGCCGGGGTCGGCGCGCTCACTGCCGTCGTCGTGGAGGCGGTGCTGGCGACGCCCTGGTGAGCTTCCGCTCCAGCCGGTCAGGCCAGTTCGACCAGCTCCAGCAGATCGTCGCTCCAGGCATCCTCCACGCCGTCCGGCAGCAGGATCGCCCGGTCCGGCTTGAGCGCCGTCACAGCACCGGGGTCGTGCGTCACGAGGACGATCGCACCGGGATACCGAGCGATCGCGTCGAGCACCTGCTCACGGCTGACCGGGTCGAGGTTGTTCGTCGGCTCGTCGAGCAGCAGCACGTTCGCGCCCGAGCAGACCAGGGTGGCCAGCGCCAACCGGGTCTTCTCCCCGCCGGACAGCACTCCGGCGGGCTTGTCGACGTCGTCGCCGCTGAACAGGAACGCGCCCAGAATCCGCCGCAGGTCGGTGTCGGTCTGGTCGGGCGCGGCCGAGCGCATGTGGTCGAGGATGGTGCGCTCGACGTCGAGCTGCTCGTGCTCCTGGGCGTAGTAGCCGATCCGGAGTCCGTGACCGGCCTCGACCGCGCCGGTGTCCGGCTCCAGCACCCCGGCCAGCATCCGCAGCAGCGTCGTCTTCCCGGCGCCGTTGAGGCCGAGGATGGCGACGCGGGAGCCCTTGTCCACCGCGACGTCCACGCCGGTGAAGATCTCCAGCGACCCGTACGCCTTCGACAGCCCCGAAGCAGTCAGGGGTGTCTTGCCACACGGCGCCGGAGTGGGGAACCGCACCTTGGCGACCTTGTCGGCGGAGCGCACCTCTTCGAGCCCGCCGATCAGCTTCTCGGCACGCTTGGCCATGTTCTGGGCGGCGACCGTCTTCGTCGCCTTGGCCCGGAGTTTGTCGGCCTGCGCCATGAGCGCGCCGGCCTTCTTCTCGGCGTTGGCGCGCTCCCGCTGCCGCCGCCGCTCGTCGGTCTGCCGCTGCTCCAGGTACTTCTTCCAGCCGACGTTGTAGACGTCGACGGTGGCGCGGTTGGCGTCGAGGAACCAGACCTTGTTCACGACCGCCTCCAGCAGCGAGGCGTCGTGGGAGATGACGACGAGACCGCCCTTGTGCCCGGCGAGGAAGCCGCGCAGCCAGGTGATCGAGTCGGCGTCGAGGTGGTTGGTCGGCTCGTCGAGGAGCAGGATGCCGCCGCCGGGCTGACCCAGGTCGCGGAACAGGATGCGGGCCAGCTCGATGCGCCGCCGCTGACCGCCGGAGAGCGTACCGATCGTCTGGGCCAGCACCCGGTCGGGCAGGCCCAGGTTGGCGCAGATCCGGGCGGCCTCGGCCTCGGCCGCGTACCCGCCGAGCGCGGCGAACTGGTCCTCCAGCGTGCCGTAACGGCGCACGGCGCGGTCGTCGCCGTCGGCCATGAGCTGCTCGAGTTCCTTCATCTCACGCAGCAGCGCGTCGAGACCGCGGGCGGACAGCACCCGGTCTCGCGCGGTCACCTCGAGATCCCCCGTACGCGGATCCTGGGGCAGGTAGCCGACGGGTCCCCGGCTCTCCAGTTTCCCGGAATACGGCTGACCCTCCCCGGCGAGCACCTTGAGCGAGGTCGTCTTGCCCGCGCCGTTACGGCCGACGAGACCGATCCGGTCGCCGGGCTGAACTCGGAGGGTCGCGTCGGAGAGCAGGATGCGGCTGCCGGCGCGCAGCTCGAGCCCGGTTGCGGTAATCATGGTGGCGCCCAGTCTACCGGGAGGCTGGAAGCGGATTTCCAGCGCGGACGCCGCGAAAACGCCCGCATAACGCACTTAACCGGCGACAATGGGCGCATGTCGCTCAACGAGAACGCCGATCTCGATCCGAGTCAAGTCGAGGACATGCGCGGCTCCGGCGGGGGCGGCGGGAGCGTGCCGCCCGGCGGCGGCTTCCCCGGCATGAACTTCCCCGGCTCGTCGGGCGGCGGAGGCGGCGGAGGCGGCCTCGGTGGCGGGGGCGCCGGCATGGCGGGATGCCTCAGCGGACTACTGCCGATGATCTTCCGGGGCGGCGGCCGGAACCAAGCCGGTCAGGGCGGTCAACCCGGCCAGCGCGGCGGCCGGATGGGCAAGAGCGGCCTGCTGATCATCATCGTCGTGGCGGTGATCTGCGTCGGCCTGTTCTGCTGCCTCGGCCGGGGCAACCTGTCCGGCCTCGGCGACCTGGGCAGTCTCGGCGGCGGCACGAACCCGAGCCCGAACAGCTCCTCCCTCGCGTCGACGTGCGCGAAGAGCAATCCCAACCGGTTCAACGACCCGGCCTGCCGGAACCTCGCGTACATCAATTCGATCCAGGCGTACTGGCAGAAGTCGTTGCCGCAGACCATGGGCAAGAACTATGAGATCGTGCCGACCCGGTTCTTCTCCGGCCAGGTCTCGACGGCGTGCGGGGCGGCCACCTCCGGTGTGGGCCCGTTCTACTGCCCCGGCGACAAGCGCGTCTACATCGATCTCAGCTTCTACGACGAACTCGCCAGCCGGTTCGGCGCGCCCGGCAACTTCGCGCAGGCGTACGTGCTGGCGCACGAATACGGCCACCACGTCCAGAACCTGCTCGGCACCGAAGCCCAAGTACGCCGCGCGCAGCAGCGCGACCCGGCCAACGCCAACAAGTACTCCGTGGCGATGGAACTCCAGGCCGACTGCTACGCCGGGGTCTGGGCCAAGGCCGCCTCCGGCACGACCGACGCCAGCGGCGTACCGATCTTCAAGAGCCTCACCACGGCCGACCTCCAGGAGGCGCTGAACGCGGCCGCCGCAGTGGGCGACGACCGCATCCAGCAGCAGTCCGGCGGGCAGATCAACGAGGCGGGCTTCACCCACGGCAGCGCGGCCCAGCGCCAGCAATGGTTCACCCAGGGGTATCAGACCGGCGATCCTCGCCAGTGCAACACCTTCGGCTGAGCCGACCCCGCCCTTATCCAGGAGGCCGCGATGACTAGCGCTCGGCCAGCAGCGCTGCGACACCCTTGAGGATCCGAACCTCGATCTCCTTGAGGCGCTTGTCGAACTTCGCGTCCATGGCGTCCATGCGCTTGTCGAACTTCGCGTCCATGGCGTCGATGCGCCTGGTGACCTTGTCGTCCAGTCTGGTCACCCGTTCGCCCAGCGTCTTCAGGCTGGCGCTGACCGTGTCGGCTCGACTTTCCAGGCCGGTAAGCCTGGTGTCTACCGTCACGAGGCTGTGACGCATCTCGGCCCGCAGTGAGTTCTGGCCACTCTCCACCCGCTCAAGGCTGCGCTCCACCGAGTCGAAGCGCTCGTCGACCTGGTCGAAGCGGGCGTCGATCAGCTCGAGGACACGCTCACCCTGCAGATGCCTGCTCAGCACGAACTCGGCCACCGGCTTAAGGTACTCCACCCTCGGTGCGTCGATTCCCGCTCGCCAGCCGTCCACGAGACCTCGCAGGTTCTCTTCGGCTCGCCTGTCCACATCGACCGACATACGTCTCCTCCCCCCAGCGAAGAACCCGCCCGAGCGGCGGGTTCTGCCGGGCGTTGACGTTACGCCGATCGGACACGGGCGGACAATACTTACACATAGGACATTTGAAATGCGGTAATCCAGCATCTGGTTGAAGATTCACCCCGGCACTCCGGGAATCACTCCCACGCATATGCTGGCGAGCGTGGCACGAGCGGCAGACTGGGACGTGGCGGTCATCGGATCCGGGCCGGCGGGCCTCGCAGCGGCGATCACCGCTGCCCGGGGTGGCGCTCGCACCGTCGTCCTGGAGCGCTCCACCCATCCGCGGTACAAGACCTGCGGCGGCGGGCTCGTGGCCGCGTCGCTCGGTGTCGCGTCCGGCTGGATCTCGGTCCCGGCCCGCGAACAGGTGCGCGCCTCGACCTTCACGCTGCGCGGCGGCCGCGAGTTCACCCGGGAAGTGGACCAACCGCTGATCTCCATGGTGGTACGCGAGGAGTTCGACCACGCGTTGCGGAAGGCGGCGCAGGAGTCGGGCGCGGTCATCCGGGAGCAGGCGCTGGTCCGGTCGATCGGGCAGGACCCGGAACGGGCGGTCGCCCGGCTCGTGAGTGGAGAGACGGTGACGTCCCGGGTGATCGTCGGCGCCGACGGGTCCGGCGGAGTCTCCGCCCGCCACGTCGGGGCGACGTTCTCCCAGGTCGACGTGGGGCTGGAGGTCGAACTGCCGGTCACCCGAGCCCGGGCGCGCGAGTGGGAGGGCCGCATGCTCATCGACTGGGGCAAACTGCCCGGGTCGTACGGCTGGGTGTTCCCGAAGGGGGATCGGCTCACGGTCGGGGTCATCGGGGACCGCACCGACGGGTCCGGGCTCAAGGCGTATCTCTCGGAATTCGTGACGAGGCTGGGACTCGGCGGCCTGGAGCCGATGCACGACTCGGGCCACCTGACCCGATGCCGCGCGGACGACTCGCCGCTGGGGCTCGACCGGGTGCTGCTGGCCGGCGACGCGGCCGGGCTGCTGGAGCCGTGGACGCGCGAGGGCATCAGCTTCGCGCTGCGCTCGGGGCGGCTGGCCGGGCAGGCCGCCGCCACCCACCGCAACCGGCCCGCGGAGCTGGTCGGCGCGTACGCCCGGATGGTGAGCGAGGACCTGCTGCCCGAGATGGCGGCCGGGCGGCGGCTGCTGGCGGCGTTCCGCAAGCACCCCGCGCCGTTCCACGCCGTCATGGCGACCAAGGCGGGCTGGCGTGCCTTCGCGGGGATGTGCCGGGGCGAGCTGACGTTCGCGGACGCGATGGAGCGCCGCTCGCTGCGCGCCGGGATGGCGCTGCTCAGCGCCCTCTGACCATGATCGTTGCGTCAGCCGTGCGGTTGGGACGGACGAATCGCGCCGCGAACCGTCGTGGCCGGCGCGATGATCGCGGCACACGCGACGGGCGCGTCGAGCTTGACCGGCACGAAGGCCCGTTTTCTACCCTCTTCTGATGACCGTTGCGGGGCGCTGGATCGGCGACGTCGAGGGGACGCCGCTGGAGCTGCTCGTCCGGAGCAGCCTTCTCGGGGCGTGGGAGGTCCGGCTGACCGAGCCGGGCGGACGCCGGGCCATCCGGTGGTTCGACGACTCCGGCCAGGCGCGCGACTACGCCGCTGGCGTGCTGTCGACCGGCGAATGGCGACCTGCGACACACTAGCGTTGACGCGGGCGTCAAGGTTTACCGTTGCCGCATGCGCATTGGTGAGCTGGCCGACCGGGCCGGGACGAGCGCCCGCACGCTGCGGTACTACGAGGA
>JABFYB010000167.1 GCA_013361475.1 Hamadaea sp. | reverse complement strand
ACCGGCTTGTAGCCCCGTCGCGACAGCCGCTTCTGCAAGTACGCCGCGAGCTTCGACAGCGCGTAGTTCACCACGATGTACATGACACCGACGGAGAAGTACATCGGGATGCCGATGGCGAGGTTCTCGCCCCGGAACGCCTCCACCATCTGCTTGGTGACGCCGAGCGCCTCCTCGTAGGAGATGATGACGCCACCGAGCGAGGTGTCCTTGAGGATCACGACGACCTGGCTGATCAGGGCCGGCAGCATGACCCGGAAGGCCTGCGGGAACATCACGATCCAGGAGGACTGCCAGGAGTTGAGGCCGACCGCGCGGGCCGCCTCGTCCTGCCCCTGCGGCAGACCGTCCATTCCGGACCGCAGGATCTCGCCGATGACCACGCTGTTGTAGATCGTCAGGCCGATGACCAGGAACCACATCCGGTCGTCGAAGTCGATGCCCCAGATCGGCAGCACCATGAAGACGAAGAACAACGTCGTCACGACCGGCGTACCCCGGGCGACCTCGACCCAGCCCCGGGTCAGGCCGCGCCCGGCCAGGACGCCGCCCCGCAGGATCGGCGCCAGCGTGAGCCCGGGGAACCGGCGGGCACGCAGTTCGCGCAGCTCTCGGCGTACCAGGGCGATCAACGATCCGAGCACGAGCGACGCGACGATGGACAGCACCGCGGCCTTGAGCGTGTTGAGCCAGCCGTCCCCCCAGCGTTCCCAGACGAGGGAGAAGTACTGGTTGTTCGGGTCGACGATCGGGCCCCACAGCTTGCCCTCGAACTGGCCGGCGTCGGCGAGCGGGCGGTAGATCCAGAAGTAGACCGCGGCCACGATGGCGGGCACCGCGACGACGCTGCCGACGATCGTCAGCGCCCGCGTCCGCGGGCCGGGCGAGTCGTAGAGAACGCTGCTCATCGGCGGACCGCCTTCTTCTGCGAACGCTCGACGGCGTCCAGCGCCAGGCCGAGCGGAATCGTCATGGTGAGGTAGCCGACCACGACGCCCAGGAAGACCGGGATGGTGTCGTAGTACTGCTGGGAGACGAGTTCGTCGACGACGCCCATCAGGGTGGCGATGACGCCGAAGGCCGCCGCCAGCGCAGAGTTCTTGATCATCGCGATGATGACGCTGCCGAGCGGGACCACCGCGTACTTCCAGGCCTGTGGCATCACCACGTGGCGCAGGTTCTGCGCGAAGGTCAGCCCGAGCGATCGGGCCGCCTCCGCCTGCCCGGTCGGGACGGCGCCGATGCCGGCGCGCAGCGCCTCGCAGATGAAGGCCGCGGTGTAGACCGTCAGCGCGATCGTGGCGAACCGGAAGTAGGGCAGGTCGGTGCCGAGCGGGGCGATCAGCTCCTTCAGCCCCGGCACCTTCAGAAAGCCCGCGTCACTGCCGAGCAGCGGCAAGGCGAACGCGGTGAAGAACATGACGACGGTCAGCGGGATGTTGCGGAAGACCGTCACGTACGCGGTTCCGACACCACGCAACGGGGGCAGCGGCGCGATGCGCAACACCGCGACGAGGCCGCCCAGGATCAGCGCGCCGATCGCGGCGAGCAGCGACATCTCCAGCGTGCCGAGATAGCCGTGCCAGAAGACGCCGAGCTTCTCGGAGAAGACCTCCACGGCGTGCCCCTTCTCTACGAGGTGTGGCCCGGGCTGGCAAGCCCGGGCCACACGGGTTGACTCAGTAGCGCTGGATGGACAGCGAGTCCGGGATCTTGATCAGGTCCTTGATCGACGCGTCCCAGGCGGCCTTGTAGCGGCCGTCCTTGAACGCCGCCTCGAGGACGTCGTTGATCCAGTCGCGGAAGACCTTGTCGTCCTTCTTCACGCCGATGCCGTAGGGCTCGCGGGTGAACGGCTGGCCGAGCACCTTGTACTTGTCCGGCTCCTTGCTGGCGTAGCCGGACAGGATGACGTTGTCCGTGGTCAGGGCGTCGACCTGGCCGTTGGACAGGGCGTCCAGGCACTTGGAGTAGACGTCGAACAGCACCAGCTGGGTGTTCTTGTCCTTCAGGTACTGCTCGATGTTCTTGGCCGGGGTGGAGCCCGTCACGGAGCAGACCTTCTTGTCACCGGCCTGGAAGGACTCCGGGCCCGTGATCGAGGTGTTGTCCTTCTTCACCAGGATGTCCTGACCGGCGATGAAGTACGGGCCGGCGAAGGAGACCTTCTCCTTGCGGGTGTCGTTGATCGTGTACGTCGCCACGACCAGGTCGACCTTGTCCTGCTGGATGTAGTCCTCACGGACCTTGGACGTCGCCTCGACCCACTCGATCTTGTCGGCGTCGATGCCCAGCTCCTTGGCCAGGACCTTGCCGATCTCGACGTCGAAACCGGCCGGCTTGCCGTCCAGGCCCTTCAGGCCGAACAGCGGCTGGTCGAACTTCGTGCCGATCTTGATCTTGCCGGCCTTGGCCAGCTTCTCCATCGTCGAACCAGCGGCGAACTTGCTCGAAGTGGCGTCGTCATCGCTGCCGCCACAGGCGGCCGCGCCGAACGCGAGCGCGGCGGTCAGCGCCACCGCGGCAATGCGCGTCAAACGCATGGTGTCTCCTCCCTAACACCGCAAACCGGCATCGGGCCGGCAGCGGAGAACTCTGGTCGTCACGCGACCCGCGTACGCCTCAGTGCGTCAGAACCTTGCCCAGGAAGTCCCGGGCGCGCTCCGTCTGCGGATTGGCGAAGAACTCGGTCGGCGGCGCCTGCTCGACGATCTGACCGTCGGCCATGAAGATGACCCGGTCGGCGGCGTGCCGGGCGAAGCCCATCTCGTGGGTGACGACGATCATCGTCATGCCGTCGCGGGCGAGCGAGGTCATGACGTCCAGCACCTCGCCGACCATCTCCGGGTCGAGGGCGCTCGTCGGCTCGTCGAAGAGCATCGCCTTGGGGCGCATCGCGAGCGCGCGGGCGATCGCGGCGCGCTGCTGCTGACCGCCCGACAGCTGAGCCGGGTGCTTGCCGGCCTGGTTGGCGATGCCGACCCGGTCCAGCAGCTGCATGGCGTGCTCGCGCGCAGTCTCCTTGGACTCCTTGCGCACCTTCACCGGCCCGAGCGTGACGTTGTCGAGGATCGTCTTGTGGGCGAACAGGTTGAAGGACTGGAACACCATGCCGACGTCGCTGCGCAGGCGGGCGAGCGCCTTGCCCTCGGCCGGAATCGGCCGGCCGTCGAAGGTGATCGAACCGGAGTCGATGGTCTCGAGACGGTTGATCGCGCGGCACAAGGTCGACTTGCCGGAGCCGGAGGGGCCGATGACGACGACCACCTCACCGCGGTTCACCGAGAGGTTGACGTCCCTCAGGACGTGCAGCTTCCCGAACCACTTGTTGACACCGTCCAACTCGATCAGGGTCTGCGGCGCGGCCGGTGACGCAGTGGTCATGCAGATGTCCTCCG
>JABFYB010000093.1 GCA_013361475.1 Hamadaea sp. | reverse complement strand
GCATGACCGCCATGGCCCCGAACCGGACCGCCCCGGACCTGTCGTTCTTCCTGGACCACACGAGCCACGTCCTGCGTACGCGGATGGCGGCCGAGCTGGCCGAGATCGGGCTCACCGCCCGGATGCACTGCGTCCTCGTGCACGCCCTGGAGGAGGAGCGTACGCAGATCCAGCTGGCGGAGCTGGGCGACATGGACAAGACGACGATGGTCGTCACGGTCGACGCGCTGGAGAAGGCCGGGCTGGCCGAGCGCCGTCCGTCGTCCACCGATCGCCGGGCGCGGATCGTCGCGGTGACTCCGGCGGGGGCCAAGCTCGCCCAGCGCAGTCAGGAGATCGTCGACCGCGTGCATGAGGAGGCGCTCGGCGCCCTGCCCGCCAAGGATCGCGAGGTCTTCCTGCGGGCGATGGAACGCCTGGTGGAGGGGCATCTGGCGCAACCGGTGGAGAACGCGGCCCGGCGCGCTCGCCAGTAAAGATCCGCAAACAGATTGTCTGTAACGGAACTATCCGTTACAGTCCCTCTTATGTCTCAACGCTGGATCGCGCTCGGCGTACTCGCCACCGCAATGCTCATGACGATCCTCGATGGCAGCATCGTGACCGTCGCGATGCCCGCCATCTCCGCCGACCTCGGCTTCACTCCGGCCGGGCTCAGCTGGATCGTCAACGCGTACCTCATCGCCTTCGGCAGCCTGTTGCTGCTCGCCGGGCGACTGGGCGACCTGCTGGGCCGGCGGCGGCTCTTCCTCGCCGGGACGGCGCTGTTCACCGCGGCCTCGGTGCTCGCGGGCGCGGCGACCAGCCCGGCGGTCCTGATCGCGGCACGCTTCCTGCAGGGCGTCGGCAGCGCCACGGCGACCGCCGTCAGCCTCGGCATCCTGGTCACCCTCTTCACCGACGTCCGCGAACGATCGCGGGCCATCGCGGTCTACAGCTTCACCGGCGCGGCCGGCGCCGCGATCGGCCAGGTCGTCGGGGGTCTGCTCACCGACGCCCTCGGCTGGCACTGGATCTTCCTCATCAACCTCCCGATCGGCGTCGCCGCGCTGCTCGCCGCTCGCCGCACGCTCCCGGCCGACCGTGGGCTCGGCCTCGCGGCCGGGGCCGACGTGCTGGGCGCGCTGCTCGTCACCGGCGGTCTGGTGCTGGGCATCTACGCGGTCGTCTCGGGTCACTGGCTGTGGGCCGGTTCGCTCGCCGCGGTGCTGCTGCTGTCCTTCGTGGTACGCCAAAAGACCGCACGGAGCCCGTTGATGCCGTTGCGCATCTTCCGGTCACGCGAAGTCTCCGTCGCCAACGTGGTGCAGGCGCTGACCGTCGCGGCCTGCTTCGCCTTCCAGGTGCTGACCGCCCTCTATCTCCAGCAGGTCGCCGGCTACGACGCGACGCAGACGGGGCTCGCCATCCTGCCCGCCGCGGTGGTGATCGGGGCGGTGTCGCTCGGCCTGGCCGCCCGCCTCAACGCGCGATTCGGCGAGCGCAAGGTGCTGCTGACCGGGCTGGCGCTGCTGACCGTGATGCTCGGCCTGCTCTCGCGAGTGCCCGTGCACGCCGACTACGTCACCGATCTCCTCCCGATCATGCTGCTCGCCGGCGGATTCGGGCTGGTGCTGCCCGCGTTGACCACGCTGGGCATGTCCGGGGCCAAGGCCGACGACGCCGGGCTGGCCTCCGGGTTGTTCAACACGACTCAGCAGATCGGGATGGCGATCGGGGTGGCCGTGCTGTCCACTCAGGCCGCCGCGCGTACGGGGGATCTGCTGAGCGCCGGGCTCACCGAGCCGGCGGCGCTCACCGGCGGCTACCGGCTCGCGTACGCCATCGGGACCGGGCTGCTGATCGTGGCCTTCCTGCTGGCGTACGCGCTGCTCCGCCCGCGCCGGCCGGTGTCCGGCGTGGAGCGGGTGGCGGTCCGGGCGGAGGTCGGGGCTTCCTAAGACCCGAGTCGATGTGTACGTTGTACACATGGCTCCCGGCACCGCGCAACGACTGGCCGACGCCGCCCTCGCGATCCTGATCGCCGAGGGGGCGCCGGCCGTCACCATGCGGCGCGTCGCCGCGGACGCGGGAGTGACCACAATGGCCACCTACCGCCATTTCCCGAACCGGGAGGCGCTGTTGCGGACGGTGGCCGTGTCCGCGCAGCGCGACGTCGCGGCGACCTGGGGCCGGCGTGGCGGGGCTGATTTCGCCGGTCAGCTGGCCGGGTTGCTCGACGACTTCCTCGACTTCGCGCTCGGCCGGCCGAACCTCTACGCGTTCCTGCTCACCGACGTGCGCGAGGGCGCGCGCCGGTTCCCGGAGGACTTCGCCGAGGGCGGCTCGCCGACGTTCGATCCCCTGGTCGTCGCCGTGCGGCACTGGATGGGCGCCGGCTACCTGCGCGCCGACGATCCGCTGGAGGTCGCGCTCACCCTGACCTCGTGTGCGCAAGGGCTCGTGCAGCAATACCTCGGCGGCCGCATCGGGCTGCCCGAGGCCGATTTCCGGGCGCTGTGCGCCCGCACGGTGGGGAGAGTCCTGAATGGAATCCGAGGCTAGACCGAATCGCTGGATCGTCCCCGGAGCGTTCCTGGCGACCGCTGTCATGCTCTACTTCGGCACCGGGCTGACGCCGATCGCGTGGCTGACCTGGCTCGCTCCGCTGCCCGTGCTGCTCCTCGCGCCGAAGGTCCGCCTGCGGACCGCCCTGCTGGTGGCGTTCGGGGCGTATCTCGTGAGCACCTCGAACAGCTGGGCCTACTACGCGCATTCCTACGATGTGCCGCTCCCGGCGGGTATCGCCATCAGTCTTGGTTACTCGATCGCCTTCACCGCCGGGGTGTGGCTGTTCCGGGCCTGGGTGCGGCGTGGGCGGCCGCTGCTGGCGGCGTTGTCGGTGCCGGCGGTCTGGGTGGCGCTGCTCTACGTCTCCGCGTCGGTGAACCCCACCGGCATCAGCGGCACGCTCGCGGGTTCGCAGGTGGGCGTACCCGTCGTGTTGCAGTCGGCCTCGGTCGCGGGCGCCTGGGGCGTGGAGTTCCTCGTCATGCTCGGCCCGGCGCTGGTGGCCGCGCTGCGGTTCGCTCCTGTACGCGTCGGCGCGGTCTCGCTCGTCGTCGCGCTGGTGGTCGGCGGATTCGGCGTCCTGCGGCTGGCCCGGGACGAGAGCGGGCCGGAGCAGCGCGTCGCCGCGATGGTCCACGACACCGCGCCCTGGGGCGTCGACATCACCTCGCCGGAAGGCCAGGCCCTGGTCGACAAGTACGCCGCCGCGATCGCCGCCCTGCCCGCCGACGTGACCACGGTCGTGCTGCCGGAGGCCGCGTTCGGGGTGGACGACGCCTCCCTGCCGACCTTGCGGGACAAGATGTCGGCGCTGGCGACGGCTCGGCGGCTGACCCTCGTCGTCGGTTACCTGCGCCGCTCCGGTGGCGACAAGTACAACGAGTCGCTGGCGGTGCCGGGCGACGGCCGATCGCCGGTGAGTTACCTCAAACACCACGACCTCGCCAGCGTCCTCGGCGACGACCTCGTCTTCGTGCCCGGTACGCACACCGGCCTGGCGATCTGCATGGACGTGAACTTTCCGGACCCCGCTCGCGACTACGCCCACGCCGGGGCGACGATGCTGCTCATCCCGGCCGCCGACAACGACGAGGACGGCTGGCAGCACGCCCACACCGCGGTGCTGCGCGGAGTCGAGAACGGGATGTCGGTCGTGTGGGCCGGGCGCTACGGAACCGCGATGATCGCCGACGGGCACGGGCGCGTACTGGCGGAGAAGCACGTCGGGCAGGCCGACGCCGTCACCGTCGTCTTCGCCGCCGTCCGGCCGGGTTCGGGCGACACGCCGTACACCCGGATCGGCGATTGGGCCGCTTGGCTGGCGATCGCCCTCACCGTCCTCGCGGGCGGCCTGCTGATCCGCGGTGCGCGCCGTCGGCCGGCGTCGATCGGCGGCGCCGCGGAGGAGCCCGTACGGACGGAAGCCCGCGTGTAACGTACGCCGAATGATCACCGGAACGCTCGTCTCCCCACCGGTCGAAGCGGAGACGAGCGACCGGTGGCGACGGGATTTCCGCTGGCGCTGGGCGGCCCAGTCGGCGAGCGAGGCGGGCAGCGCGGTCGGCTACTCCGCCCTCCCCATCGTCGCGGTGCTGGCCCTCAACGTCACCGACTTCCAGGTCTCGCTGCTGTCGGTGCTGTCGGGAGTGGTCAGCGCGGTTCTCGCCGTTCCGCTCGGTCCGTGGATCGAGTACCACCGCAAACGGCCGATCATGATCGGGGCCGACGTCCTCCGGTTCGTGGCCGTCGGCTCGATCCCGGTCTCGGCGTACTTCGGCTGGCTGACCTACTGGCAGCTCTGCGCGGTCGCGATCACCCAGATGGCGGCGCTGCTCGCCTTCAACGCCGCCAGCACCGCCGATCTGCGTACGCTCGTCCCGGCCGCCTTCCGGGCCGAGGCGAACAGCCGCTTCGAGACGACGCTGTGGACGGCGTACACCCTGGGGCCGCCGGTCGGCGGTGTGCTGATCTCCGCCTTGGGGGCGGCCGCGTCGATGGTCGTCGACGCGGTCAGCTTCCTCGCCTCCGCGTTCGGCATCAGCCGCGTACGCAAACCCGAACCGCCGCCGCCACAGCGGGCGCGCGACCAGCACTGGGCGCAGGATCTGGTGGCGGGCTGGCGATACATCCTCGGCCACCGGGGCCTGGCCGCCCTGTTCTGGAACGCCCTCGTCTTCGGCGGCTGCATCATGGGGACCGCCCCGCTGATCACCGTCTTCATGGTCCGCGACCTCGGCTTCGAACCCTGGCAGTACGGTGTGTCGTTCGGCCTGTCGGGCATCGCCGGGATCGTCGGCTCGCTGCTGGTCAAGCCGATCCTGGCCCGGTTCAGCCAGCACCGCGTCCTGCTGGCCACGGGAGTCGGGCGGAACCTGTGGCTCGGGCTGATGCCGCTCGCGGTCGCGGGGACCGGCGGCTTCGTGATCATCACGGTCTCGGAGTTCCTGTTGCTGCTCTTCGTCGGCGTCTTCAACCCGACGTTCGCCACCTATCGGATGAACGCCACCGACGACCAGCACATGTCCCGGGTGTCGGTGGCGTGGTCGATCAGCACCAAGATCGCCCAGCCGATCTTCATCGCCGCCGCCGGCGCACTGGCCGCGGCGACGAGCGCGCGTACGGCGATCATCGTGTTCTCGGTCGTGCTGCTCGCCTCGTCGCTGCTGCTCCCATGGCGTGGCGACCAGGCGACTGTGGGACGATGACCTTGTGCAGCCGGACCCGCTCGCGCAGGCTCAGGAGTACGCGTCCAGCGGTGATCACGCCGCCGCCATCCGGCTCGCTCGGGAGGCCGAGGACGCGTACGCGCAAGCCGCGCCGGACGACCTCGAAGCCGCGACCACGCTGCTCTGGGTACGCCTGAACCTGGCTCGCTGGCTCGCCGTGCAACGCCGCCCGGACCGGCGGGCCGCGCTCGAGGTGCTGGACGCGGCCGAGCAGACCTGGCGGTCGCCGATCGTGCAGGGCTCCGAGATGGTGCACCTGCTCGGCGCGGAACTCATGTCCCTGCGCAGCTTCGTCCTCCGGCAGGTCGGGCGGGCCGCCGACAGCATCGCCGCCGCCGATCAGGCGCTGCTGTTCTTCGCCGATCTGGAGGCGACCGCCCCCGAGGCACTGTCCGCCGTCGGCCGGGTCCCGATCCTGCTCAACCGGGGTGCGGCGCTGGCCGACATCGGGCGTACCGCCGAATCGGTCACGCCGCTGACGCTGGCGCTGGACCTGCTGCGGTCGAGCGGCACGATCCATCGTGAGCTGGAAGTGGAGCTGCTCGTCCTGCGCGGCACGTCGAACACGCTGCTCGGCCGGTTCAGCGACGCCGAACAGGACGAGACCGAGGCGATCACGCTGGCCCGCGCCCAGTCGAGCCGGGCCGCCCGGCACCTGCTGGCCGCCGCGCTCAACAACTACGCGACGACGCTGACCCGGATGCGCCGCCTCGACGAGGCGCTCGACTCGGTCGGTGAGGCGATGAGCGTACTGCGGGAGATCGACGGCGAACCGACCACCGCCTTCCAGCGCCGCCGCTGGGGGATTCCCCTGTCGACAGAGGCGGAGATCCTCCTGGCGCTAGGCCGCAAAGCCGACGCCGCCCGGTCGGCCCGCCTCGCCGAGCCCATCCTGCGCGAGTACGCCGAAGAGCTGCCGGACCTGGTCGCCGGCTCGCTGGCGAACGTCTGCCTGCTCGTCGGCGACGCCGAAGACGACCTGCTGTACGCGCAGGAGGCGTACCAGCGGTTCGCGGAGTTGCGGGATCGGTTCCCCGGCCGCTACGACTTCTGGTGGCGCCGGTCGGCCGATGTCGTGGCCCGCTTGACCGCCTAGGCGCCCTTAGTCCCGCAGTTTCCGCAGTACGCGGGCCAGGTCCGCGCGGTCGGCCGCGCTCAGCTCGCTGAACTGGCGCTCGTTCTCCGCCTGCTGCGCCTTCTCCACCGCGGCGGCCAGCGTCGTGCCTTCCTCGGTCAGGGCGACCAGGATCGCCCTGCGATCGGTGGGGTCGGGGAGGCGGGTGACCAGCCCTCGAGTCTCCAGGTCGTCGACGACCTCGGTGGTCGACCGGGCCGCGATCCGCAGATGCTCCGCGAGGGCGCTGAGACGCAGCTCACCATGGCGATGCAGGCTGGCCAGCGCGCGCCACTGCGACGGGGAGATGTTCCAGGGTTCGAGCGCCTTCTTGGACCGGTGGCGCATTCGGCGCGCAACTGCCCAGAACAGGTCAGGAAGGCTCTCGGGCTCCACGGGACCAGCGTACCAGCGACTAGCCGAGCACCCTCATGATGAGGTAACCTCAGTAACTGGTACCCTCAGTACTGGAGCTTTGAGAAAAGAGGTAACCCCTTGGATTTCCCTGTAGACACCGGCCGCCGAGCCACCCGGGAAAGTGGCGGCAAGCAGTCGCGGCCCGGCAGACTCAGCGCGGCTGAGAAGGCCCAGGCCCAGTCCGTGTCCCTGCGCCGCATCGGCGCCCTCTTCACGGGCGACCGGGGCAAGCTGGCGATCGTCGTGGCGATCATCGTGGCCAGTTCGGTCATCTCGATGGCCTCCCCGTTCCTCCTGCGCGAGGTCATCGACGTCGCGCTCCCGCACGACAATCTGACGTTGCTGGTCTGGCTCGTGCTCGGCATGGTCGCCGTGGCCGCCGTCACCTCCGCCCTCGGCGTGGTCCAGACCTGGATCTCGACCGCCGTCGGCCAGCGGATCATGCATCGGCTGCGGACCGACGTCTTCAGCCATCTGCAGCGCCAGTCGATGGCGTTCTTCACGCGTACGCGGACCGGCGAGGTCCAGTCGCGTATCACCAACGACATCGGCGGCATGGAATCCGTGGTGACCTCCACCGCCACGTCGATCGCCGCCAACCTGACCACCGTGGTCGCGACCGCCGTCGCGATGGCGGCCCTGTCCTGGCGGCTCTCCCTCGTCTCGCTGATCGTGCTGCCCCCGGCGCTCTACCTGACCCGGCGGGTCGCCCGGATGCGCCGGGCCATCACCGCCGAGCGCCAGCGGGAGCTGGCCGACCTCAACGTGACCATCGAGGAGGGCCTGTCGATCAGCGGAGTGCAGCTGAGCAAGACTATGGGCACCTCGGCCGCCCTGATCGACCGGTTCACCTCGTCCTCGCGCCGCCTCATCGACCTCGAACTCCGGTCGGAGCTGGCCGGGCGCTGGCGGATGGCGTCCATGTCGATCGTGTTCGCCGCCATTCCGGCCGTCATCTACCTGGCCGCCGGGCTGCCCGGGTCGAGCCTGACGATCGGCACGCTCGTCGCCTTCACCGCCTTGCAGTCCAGCCTCTTCCGGCCGCTCATGGGGCTGTTCAACGTGGGCGTCACGGTGACCGCGTCGATGGCGCTGTTCGGCCGCATCTTCGAATACCTCGACCTGCCGGTCGACATCCGGGAGCCGGCGAAGCCGGTCCGGCTGCCCCGGGTCGCAGGTCACCTGCGGCTGGAGAACGTCTCCTTCCGGTACGCCGACAGCCCCGTCGACGCTGTCGCGGGAGTCGACCTCGACGTTCCGGCGGGCACCTCACTGGCCCTGGTCGGGGAGACCGGATCGGGCAAGAGCACCGTCGCGGGACTGATCGCCCGCCTGCACGATCCGACCTCGGGCCGGGTCACGATCGACGGCGTCGACCTACGCGAGATCGCACTCGCCGACCTGGCGGGGATCGTCGGCGTGGTCAGCCAGGAGACCTACCTGCTGCACACGACCGTGCGGGAGAACCTGCGATACGCCAAGCCGGACGCGACCGACGCCGAGATCGTCGAGGCCGCCCGCGCCGCGCAGGTGCATGACCTCATCATGTCGCTGCCGGACGGCTACGACACCGTGGTCGGCTCTCGGGGCCACCGCTTCTCCGGCGGGGAGAAGCAGCGCATCGCCATCGCGCGTACGCTGCTGCGCGACCCGCGGATCCTGGTGCTCGACGAGGCGACCAGCGCCCTGGACACCGAGACCGAGCGTGCCGTGCAGCGGGCGTTCGACCGGCTCACCGAGGGCCGGACGACGATCACCATCGCGCACCGGCTGTCCACCGTCCGCGACGCCGACCAGATCGTAGTGCTCGACCGCGGGCGGGTCGCCGAGGCCGGCCGGCACGAGTCGCTGATCTCCGACGGCGGTCGCTACGCGGCCCTGGCCGCCGCGTGATCGCCCGGCGCGGCCTCAGTAGCCGACCGTGATCCGCCGCCGGATGGCGTTGCCCTGTTCCAATTCATCGGCGAAGGCGACGGCGTAGTCCTCGGCGCTGACGAAACTGTTGCCGTCGTCGCCGACGATGAGATCGTCGCCGCCCATCCGGAACTTCCCCGTACGCTCACCAGGCGCGATCGCCGCCGGCGGCGACAGGTAGGACCAGTCCAGATCCGTCACCGGCCGGATGAGGTTCAACTCGTCCCGATGAGCGAGCCCGATCGGCTTCCACTCGGCGGGAAACGTCGGGGTGTCGACGAGGTCCCCGCCGTCGGGGACCTTCAGGCTGCCCGCGCCGCCGACGAACGCGATCCGGCGTACGCCCGCCTTGCGAGCGCCGTCGAGGAGCCCCTGAGTCACCGCGGTCACGTTGTCGGGGTCGATGTGCACCGCCGAGGCGATCGCGTCGTAACCCTCCGCCGCGGCGGCCACCGAGTCCGAATCGGTCGGGTCGACGGTGACGGCCGGGATGTCCGGCGACGGGGAGTGCCCGGTCCGGCTCGCGCTGGTGACCCGTTCGCCGCGCTCGGTCAGCTCGGCGGCGATCCGGCTGCCCAGGGTGCCGGTCGCTCCGAACAGCAGTATCCGCATGCGGCCAGCGTATCGACGCCGCGGCAGCGTGGAGGCCGTTTCAGCGCGCCCGCTCGCACGTGATCATTGCGTCAGCCATGCTGTTTCGACGGACAAATCGCCGCCCGAAACGACATGGCTGACGCAATGATCACGCGACGGGGAGGCGGAAGAGGGAAGCGGCGTTCCGCCAGGCGAGCCGCTCAGCGGTGAGGCCGGCGGGGTCGGCGGGGTCGGCGACGCCGGAGGCGAGCACTGCGCCGAGTGCGGAGGCGGGGTCGATGAGGGTCGAGTCGGTGCCGAACAGCAGCTGCCGGTCGTCCACCGACGAGATCACCTCACGAAGACGTCCCGCCGGCGCCTGCGACCACGACGGTTCCAAGTACAGGCGGTCGCAGGCTTGCGCGGCTTCGATGGCGTACCGGTAGCCGTCGGCGCCCATGTGCCCGGCGATCGCCCGCAGCCGCGGACGATCCACACAGGACTGTGCCAGGTCCAGCACCGTATGCCCCCAGGTGTGCACGAGTACTGGGCAGTCCAGCTCGGCCAGCATGGTGAGGGCGTCCTGGGTCTGGGGCGAGCTGATCGGCGACTCCGTGTAGTCGGTGTGCAGCTTCGCTCCGACGAACCGGCCGTCGCCGAGGTAGCGCGCGAGGTCCCGTGAGGCGGCGTCGAGCTGCCGTGGATTGACCGTGACGTAGCCGTACAACCGCTCCGAAGTAGACAGTGCGGCGGCGAGCGCGCGATTGCCGGCCGGAGCGTCGTAGCAGACCGCCTCGGTCGCCGAAACGATCGCCAGGTCGATGCCGTACCGGTCCATCGCGGCCAGGTTGGCGGCGACCGATCCGATCTCCATGGTGAAGAACCACGGTCCCCAGTGCCCGTGCACGTCGATGATCATGCGTCCACTCCCAGGAGCCGGCGGGCGGTGGTCCCCGCGATCAAGGCGACGTCAGCAGCGGTGAGGCCGCAGCGGGCCAGCCGGAGCCGGGGGACGGCCGATTCGGCGTACGGGGTCCGCGAGCCGTAGACCATCCGGTCCGCGCCGAGCTCGCCGGCGACCGTCTCCACCGCGTCCGGCGAGTTCAGCAGCCGGGTCGACGTGTGGAACCCGGGCTCCTCCCGGGCGGCGACGAGGAAGTCGCCCAGGTGGTAGAAGTGCGTGTCGAGGAAGATCACGGTCGCGCCCAGCCCGGCCAGCGGCTTCCAGAACCGGCGGACGTCACCCCCCGCGAGCAGCACGAACCCCAGCTCGGTGGCGCGGCGCGCCAGGTGGCGGACGGCCGGGAAGTCCGGTTCGGCGTGCTGCTCGTCGGGGAACAGCCGGATCGCGCGTACTCCGTGCTCGGTCAGCCGGTCCAGCTCCCGCTCCGCGCCGAGCGCGTCACGCAGGTCCAGGCCGCCGACCGGCGTGAAGTCCGTCGCCAGCACCTCGTCATTGCCACTGCGCACGTCGAACAGCGCCGCGCGCAGGCTCGCCACCGCCGCGGCCTCGGTGTTCGCGTCGCGCAAGGCCGCGCCCAGCTCACCCGGGTCGGTGATCCCGCCGTCCTTCCCCGGGTACGCACCCAGCAGCGCATCGACGTCGAAGGTGATCCGCAGCTCGTCGAGCTGCGCCGCGATCTGCCTAAAGGGCACGGACTACCTCCAGCACGCGTTCGTGTTCGTCGTCGGGCAACGCCGGACCGTGCGGGTCGACGGCGTACTCGGGCGGTATCCGGCCTTCGGCGGCGGCCACCCACAGCATCCGCTGGACGTATCCGTCGACGGGATCGCCGAAGATCGTCTCGGCGTACCGGTCGAATCGGCTGGTGTCCCCGGCTTCACCGGCGAGGGCGGCCTGCAGGACCTGGGCCGTCGCCGGGACTGCGGCCGCCGCGATGCCGACGAGCGCGGCCTGTGCGCCCCAGCCGACCGACGGCACGAACATGAGGTCCTCGCCGGTGATCGCCAGCCGGTCGGCGGCGACCGTCGCGGCGATCGCGTCCTTGCAGGCGGCGTCGTCCCGCAGCAGGGCGACCTTCAGCCCGGCGACGCCCGGCAGCTCGACGAGGTCGCGGACCACCGGCAGCGGATAGGGCCGCAGGTAGAGGTCGAACGCGATCAGCGGCAGCCCGGTGGCTGCCCAGAGTGCCTGGTGCAGGGCGACCGCCTCGCCGGGGTCGGGCGGGAAGACGAGTAGCGCGTCGGCGCCTGCCTCGGCGGCGCGCTGCGCCTGGCGCACGCCGTCGACCCCGGCGACCACCGGGACGCCGGTGCGGACCGCGGCCTGAATGACGTGGTCGCGGACGCTGTCGGACTGGAACGGGCCGCGGCCGGTGTGGGCCAGCACGGCGAGGCCGCCGGCGCCGTCGGCGACCAGGCCGCCGAGGTAGCTCGCGAGGATCCCGGGGTCGAGGCCGCCCGGTCCGGTGGGGGTGGCGGTCGCGGCGATCAGCCGCCCCCGCAACCGATCCCGCAGCTGAGCCGCCCTGATGTCGATCATGTGAACACTCCCCGGATCGCCTCGGCGATCGTGTCGACATGGTCGTCGGTGTAGTTCTCGTTCCAGTCGATCACGATCAGCGTCTCGTCGATCATGCGCTCGGCCACCGGGCAGGCGCCACGCCCGTACCGGGGTTCCCGATCCGCGGGCGGGCTGGTCAGCGGGAAACGGGAAGTCCCGTAGACGGGTGCCGCAGTCAAGGCAGGGGCGCAGTGCAGCCCTTCCTGGAGGTAGCCCGCCCGGGCCGGGATGCCCGCCGCCTGCAGCTTGGCGGCGGCCGCAGGAGCACCCCCGTCCGGCAGCACGAGCGGGAAGAGCCACCAGGCATGACTGTCCACATCGGCCGGAGGTACGCGTACCGGCAGATCACTGATCGCGTCGAGCAGCCGACGGGCGGCCCGCCGCCGATTGGCCAGTACGCCGGACAGCTTGGCGAGCTGGGCGCGGGCGACCGCCCCGGCGAGTTCGGTCATCCGATAGTTGAGCCCGAAGCTCACGTGGTGCCGCCCGACGTCGCGTGGCCAGCCTTTGTCGGCGAACAGCCGCATGCGGCGGGCGAGGTCGGCGTCGTCGGTCAGGGTGAGCCCGCCGTCGCCGCAGGTGATGTGTTTCCACTGCTGCAGGCTGAGGCAGCCGATCGAGCCGGCGGTTCCCACGAGACGGCCGTTCGGCAGCTTGGTCAGCCAGGCCTGTGCGCAGTCCTCGATGAGCATCAGCCCGTGCCGGTCGGCCAGTGCCCGCAGCTCGGCGACGGGTGCGGGCGCGCCGAAGAGGTGAACCACCAGGATCGCCCTGGTACGCGGCCCGATCGCGCGGGCCACGGCGTCGACGTCGAGGTTGCCCGTCACGGGGTCGACGTCGGCGAAGACCGGCACGGCGTTCTGCGCCAGGATCGGGGCGACGGTGCCGAAGTCGCTGATCGGCGAGGTGATGATCTCGTCGCCGGGGTCCGGTGCGGCGGCCGCCACGGCGAGGTGCAACGCGGCCGTTCCCGAGCTGGCGGCGACGGCGTACGCGACCCCGTGGAGCTCGGCGACCTCCCGTTCCAGCGCGCGGACCTCGGTGCCCCAGACTGAGCTGAGCATGCCCGAGCGGAGCACTCGCGTGACGGCGGCGATCTCCTCGTCGCCGAGCGTCCGACCGGCGGCGTCGGCCATGCTGGGAAACATTCCACCCTCCCGGGTCATACGAAATACCGGACCTGACCGTAATCTGGTAGTGCTGCGAACGGCAAGGAGGACCCGTGGCGATCGAAATCGGTGTGGTCGGCCCGCACGACCTGGTGGACGACGTCGCCGCCACCTGCGAGGAGCAGCCCGGCGTCACCGCCCGGCGGCTCGACTACGACCACGAGTCCCAGGCGCCCGGCCTCGTCGCCGCGCACGACGCCACGATCGGCGCGTGGCTGTTCACCGGCATCGTCCCGTACACGCTGGCCAAGGAGGCCAAGGCGGGGTCCCGGCCGGCCGCGTTCGTCGACTACACCGGCGCGACGCTGCTCCAGGCGGCGGTACGCCTCCTGCGTGACGGGCACGACCCGACGCGGATGTCGGTCGACACCCTGCCTAACGCCGACGTCGCCGCGACCCTGATCGAGGCGGGTCTGCCGGTCGACCGGATCAAGGTGCTGCCCTACCGGTCCGGGCTGACCTCCGACGACCTCGTCGCGTTCCACAAGCGCAGCGCGCGGGGGCCGCAGGGCACCACCGTCGCGGTCACCTGCGTCCGTTCCGTCTACGAGGCGTTGCACGCGCACATGCCGGTCCTGCGGCTGGCGCCGTCGACCCATTCGGTGCGTACGGCGTTGCGGCAGCTGCTCCTCACGGCGGACAACCAGGCGCACGAGGACGCCCAGATCGCGCTGGGGCTGGTCGAGGTCTCCGGGGAGGACGAGGGCCTCATGCGGGAGGCGGCCACCCTGGGCGGCAGCGTCGCCCGCTACACCGGCGGTACGCATCTGCTGGTCACGACGCGGGGTCCGCTGGCCGACGCGACGGCGGGCTTCGCGGCGCTGCCGATGTTGCGGCGGCTCGCCGATCGGCACGAGATCGTCCGGGTGGGCTTCGGGCTCGGCCGCAGTGCCGCCGAGGCGGAGAGCCTGGCCCGCCGGGCGTTGTCGCGCGCCCGCCGGATCGGTCCGGTCGCGGCGGTGCTGTCGTTGCGCAGCGACATGGACGTCGTCCTCGAATCCGAGGCGCCCGCCCGCGCCGGTGGCAGCACCACGGCCGCCGTGATCGCCCAGCGGGTCGGCCTGTCGGTGTCCACACTGGAGCGTCTGCGCGAGGTCAAGGCGGCGGCCGGAGCCGAGCCGCTGACCACCCGGGAGGTGGCCGAGCAGCTCGGCGTCCAGCAGCGGACCGCGCGGCGCATGCTGCACCGGCTGGAGCTGGCCGGGCTCGCCGAGCGGCTGGGCCACCTCCAGTCCGGCGCGAGCGGCCGCCCGCTCACCCTCTACCGGCTGACCCTCTAGGCGAGCCATCGGTCCAGGTTCGCGGCGACGAACTCGTCGTCGTTCAGATGCGGGTACGCCGTCCAGATCCGATCGATCTCGGCGAGCTGGCCGGGGGAGAG
>JABFYB010000341.1 GCA_013361475.1 Hamadaea sp. | reverse complement strand
CGCGGACAGCAGGAAGCTGCCGACCGGAGGCAATTAGCTGCAGCCGATGTCCCTGGTCCGGAAGGGCCGGAAACCCGGAAGCTCATGAATGTCAGAAACACCGACAGTCGATGGGCGACCTCGAAATGACAGCTGAACTGCTGCGCGATCTCGTCGCGCGAACCCAGGAGAATCCCCACGCCCCGGCCCTGCGCACCCGTACGGAAATCGTCACCTACGCCGAACTCGCGGCGATGGCCGCGCACGCGCAGGCGGAAGTGAGCGCCCTTTCCGAAGGGCCGGTCACCGTCCTCGCGCGCAAGTCGCCCGAGGCGGTCGCGCTCGTGCTCGGCTGCCTCGCGGCCGGCCGTCCGGTGCTGCTGCCGCCGGTGGACCTCGGGCTCGTGGCCCTGCGCGAGCTGTGCGAACGGGCGGGCTGCGCGCACGTGCTGACCGTGGACGCCGTGTACCCGGACCTGGTCACCAAGGTCGTCGCAGGGAAGGGGGCGGGGCTTCCCGAGCCCGTGCCGGTGGCCGACTCCGACACCGCCTTCATGCTGACGACCTCCGGCTCGACCGGCACGCCGAAGGTCGTCCCGCTCTCGGCCGGCGCGGTGGACCGGTTCACGGGCTGGGCGGGGGAGGCGTTCGGGCTCGGCCCCGGCGAGGTGGTGTTCAACTACGCGCCGCTCAACTTCGACCTGTGCCTGCTCGACATCTGGGCCACGCTGCGGCACGGCGGCTGCGTCGCGCTCGTCGACCCGGCGCTCGCCGTCAACCCGCGCTACCTGGCCGGCTTCTTCGCCGACTCCGGCGTGACCGTGGTCCAGGGCGTCCCGATGTTGTACCAGCTGCTGGGCGAGGGGGTCTTCCCCGGCGTACGGCACGTCATCGTCACCGGCGACCACGCGCCCGTCCCGCTGCGCGCCACCCTGCCCGCCAGGTTCCCGAACGCCCGGTTCCACAACGTCTACGGCTGCACCGAGACCAACGACAGCTTCTGGCACGAGTTCGACGCGGCGGAGGCCGTCCGGCCCGGCCCGCTGCCGATCGGGGTGCCGCTGCCCGGCGTCGTCGTGGCGTTCGGGCCCGACCGCGCCGGGGCCGCCGAGCTCCTGGTCCGTACCCCGTTCCAGACGGCCGGTTACGTCACCTCCGACCCGGCGGCCTCGACCGCCCGGTTCGTCCGGGGGCCCGACGGGCGCGACTACTTCCGCACCGGCGACCTGGTCCGCCGCGACCCCGACGGCCGGCTGTTCCTGGTCGGCAGGGACGACTTCCAGCTCAAGGTACGCGGCATCCGGGTCAACCTGGAGCAGATCGAGCGGGTCCTGCTGGAGCACGACGACGTCCTGGAGGCGGTCGTCGTCCCGGCGACCGAGGGGGCCGAGACCCGGCTCACCGCCTACGTCCGGCGCCGGGGGACGAGCCGGCTGTCGGGGCTGCACCTGCGTACGCACTGCGCGATGCGGCTGCCGCAGGCGGCGATCCCGTACGCGATCAAGCTCGTGGAGCACCCGTTCCCGCGTACGTCCACCGGAAAAGTCGACCGCAACGCGGCACGCATTCTCGGAGATGCCCCCGCGTACGCGGCCGTGTGATGCTGCGTTTCGTGGACATCGCACATGTGATCAGAGAATTCGTGGTGACCGAGTATCTCCCTGATATTCAGCCGGACGAGCTCGAGGCCGACTACGACCTTTTCCGCAACGGTGTCATAAACAGCCTGGGCCTGTTGAAACTGCTCGCCTGGGTCAAGGATCGATTCGACATCCCGATCGACGACCTGGACATCGTCCCGGAGAACTTCCGATCCGTGGCGGCCATTTCCGAATTCGTCGGGTCGGCAATGTCGGCGCAAGCAGAACGGACACTGAGATGATCATTCGCAAGCTTTCCGAGGTGGAGCCGGTCGAGTGGGGCAACGGGCTGAGCCACCGTTTCCTGGTCGAGGCCGACGGCATGGGCTACTCGCTCACCGACACGATCGTCTGGGCGGGCACCAGCTCGCCGCTGCAGTACCGCAAGCACCTCGAAGCCTGCTACTGCATCAGCGGCCGGGGCGCGGTGATCGACGCCGACGGCCGCCAGCACGTCCTGGAGCCCGGCACCATGTACGCCCTCGACCAGAACGACCCCCACCACCTGATCGCCTCGCCCGGCGAGGACATGCGGCTGATCTGCGTCTTCTCCCCGGCGTTGCAGGGCGACGAGCGGCACCGCCTGCAAGAGGCAGAGTTCTCCCACTACTGACGGATCTGATCGCCCATGTACGAGTGGAACGACACCCACCGCGAGCTCAGGGCCGAGTTCGCGCACTGGTACGAGGTACTCGGCGACGGCCACCTCGAAGCCGACCGCGAAGCCGGCCTGCCGACGCGGAAATGGGAGCAGGTGCGGGAGTCCGGGCTGCTGCGGCTGCCGTTCCACACCGAATGGGGTGGCCGCGGGCTCGACCTGCTCAGCACCATGTACGTCCTGGAGGGCCTCGGCGAGCACTGCAGGGACGGCGGGCTCTGCTTCTCGCTCTGCACCCAGATCGTGAGCGCGGGCATCCCGCTGCAGCGGTACGGCAGCGCCGAGCTCAAGGCCCGCTACCTGCCGCGCATCTGCGACGGGAGCCTGATCACCGCGCACGCGATCACCGACCCCGACGGCGGATCGGACGTGCTGGGCATGGGCATGACCGCCAAGCCCGACGGCGACCACTGGGTCCTCGACGGCGACAAGGTGTTCATCACGAACGGCCCGGTCGCCGGCCTGATCGTGGTGTACGCGGTGACCGACCGCGACCTCGGGCCGTTCGGGCTGACCGCGTTCCTGGTCGACCGGGACACCGAGGGCGTGGTCGCCGGGCCCGACGTGCCCAAGATGGGGCTGCGTACCTCGCCGCTCGGTGAGCTGTCCTTCCGCGACTGCCGGATCCCGGCCGGGAACGTCCTCGGCCGGCCCGGCATGGGCTTCGCCGTGCTGGACCACGTGATGCAGTGGGAGATCCTGTGCTCGTTCATCGTCCAGGCAGGGGCGATGCGGCACCGGCTCGACCGCTGTGTCGAGCACGCGGGGCGGCGGCGGCAGTTCGGGCGGCCGATCGGGTCGTACCAGATGGTCGCCGGTCAGATCGTGGACATGAAGATCGCGGTGGAGACGTCCAGGCGGTGGCTGTACGACGCCGCCGAAGGGCTCACCAAGGGCCGGGACGTCACCACCGACATCGCGATCGCGAAGGTGCTCACCAGCGAGGCGAACGTGAAGTCCGCGCTCTCCGCCGTGCAGATCTTCGGCGGGCGCGGCTACCTGGCCGAGACCGGACTGGAGAAGGACCTCCGGGACGCGATCGGCGGCACCGTCTACTCCGGCACCTCGGAGATGCAACGCATCCGCATCGCCCGCATGCTCGGGCTCAAGGAGTCGCAGACATGAGCGCTGAC
>JABFYB010000536.1 GCA_013361475.1 Hamadaea sp. | reverse complement strand
GGAGCTGACGGCGGAACGCTTCGTGCCCGACCCGTTCGGCCCGCCGGGCGCACGGCTGTATCGCACCGGTGACCTGGTGCGCCGCCGCCCCGGCGGGGTGCTCGAGTTCCTCGGGCGCCGCGACGATCAGGTGAAGGTCAACGGGGTCAGAATCGAACCGGCGGAGATCGAGCGCGCGCTCATCGACCCGCCGACCGTCACCGCGGCTGCTGTCGTCGTGCGTACGCTCCCCGACGGCGGCCGGCAGCTGGTGGCGTATCTCGTGGGCGAGGGCGAACCGGCAGCCGGTGACCTTCGAGCCCGGCTACGGCAGACGCTGCCGGACGCCATGATCCCGTCGGTGTTCGTCCGGCTCGACGAATTGCCGCAGACCAGCAGCGGCAAGATCGACCGCGTGGCGCTGCTCCGGCGGGAGCTGCCCACCACCGCACCCGAAGAGCGGATCGACCCGAGGGACGAGACCGAACGGGGCGTGGCCGACGAATGGATCGCGCTGTTGGGCTGCGACAGCGTCGGAGTGCACGACGACTTCTTCGCGCTGGGCGGGCAGTCGTTGCAGATCGGTCTGCTCGGCAACCGGCTCCGGCAGCGGTTCGGCACGGACATCGCGTTGTCCCGGCTCTACACCGCCACCACAGTGGAGGCCCAGGCTGCGCTGCTTCGCGTACCGGCCGCGCACCAGCCGGGCACCGATCCCAGAGTGGTACGCGTGCCGCGGGGAGGACCGCTGCCGTTGTCGGCGGGGCAGGAGCGGATGTGGATCGCCGAAGCGCTGCGCCCGGGCAGCCCCGAGCAGATGGTCCCGGCGATCTTCCCGCTCGACGCCGACGCGACGCTGGCCTCGGTGACCGCCGCCGTGCGGAAGGTGACCGACAACCACGAGATTCTGCGCACCCGGTACGTGGTGGTCGGCGACCAGCCGATGCAGGTGATCGATTCCGAGGCTCGCCTGGAGATCAGCGAGGTTCGCCGGGACGACCAGGATCTGGCGGCCGAGATCGCCGACCTCGCGAGCCGTCCCTTCGATCTGGCTGACGGACCGGTTTTCCGTGGTCGGCTGGTCGTCACCGGAACCGGGGCCGCGTCGCTGGTCCTCCTGGTGCACCACATCGCCTGGGATGGTGTGTCTGCCCAAGTGTTCGCCGAGGAACTTCGTGGTTCGGTGGCCGCACCCGAGGTGCAGTACGCCGACTACGCCGCGTGGCAGTCGGCCTGGCTGGCCGAGAACGCGGAGCGAGAGCTGGCGCATTGGCGGGAGCGGCTGGCCGATGCGACCGCTACCGAGATTCCCGGCGACTATCCTCGCCCGAAGGTGTGGCAGGGGCGCGGCGAATCGCTGGCGTTCCGCATCCCGCAGGCGGTGTGTACGCCGATCGTCCAGATCGGGCGGAACGCAGGCGCGACACCGTTCATGACCTTTCTCGCCGCGTTCTCCTGCCTGCTCTCCGGAGTCACCGGAACCGACGACGTGGTGGTCGGCACACCGGCGGCGGGACGCTCGTCGTCGGACGTCGACCGCCTGATCGGCTACTTCGCGAACATCCTCGTGCTGCGGACCAAGGTCGGTGCCGACGACACGTTCCTGGACGTGCTCGCCGGCACCCGGGAGACGGCACGCACGGCGTACGCGCACCAGGACCTGCCCTACGACCGGCTGGTCGACGGCCTGCGGGTGAAGCGTGACCGATCCCGCAACCCGTTGTTCCAGATCATGTTCGAGGTCGGCGCGGAGCGACCGTCGTACCTTCCCGACCTCCCGGCGGACGGCGACCTCGCCCACGTCCGCATTCCGTGGCCGACCGCGATGTACGACCTCACCGTCACGCTGACCGCTGAGCCGGACGGAAGCTACCTCGGTATCGCCGAGTTCGCGACGGATCTGTACCGGCCGGCGACGATCGCCCGGTTGATCGGCGAGTACCAGGACCTCCTGCGAGACATCGCGGCCGACGAGCGGCAGACGGTCCGGGCCCTCACCCCGGCGACCCTGCCGGAGGCGCTGGTCCGCCGCGCGCGCGTCACGCCGGACGCGGTCGCCGTCGAGCAGGACGACCAGCGGCTGACCTATGCCGACCTGGACGGCCAGGTCGATCGGATGGCTACGCGGCTTCGCGCTCTGGGCGTACGCCCGGAGGTCCCGGTCGCGGTCTGCCTGCCGCGTTCGCCCGAGCTGGTGATCGCCGCGTTGGCCGCCATGCGGGCCGGCGGGGTGTTCGTTCCGCTCGATCCCGCGTCGCCGCAGCACCGTCTGGCGTCCATGCTCGGCTCGATCAAGCCGGGTGTCGTCGTCGCTGTGCCTGAGATCGCCGAGCACCTGCCATCGGACGGACCGGCGGTCCTTGTCCCGGGCGACGGCCCGACCGTCTTCACGCCAGCCGACGGGCGATCGCGGGGCGCCGCACCGGGCCAGCTCGCGTACATCGTGCACACCTCCGGCTCCACCGGGGAGCCCAAGGGTGTCATGGTCGAGCACGGAAACTTCCTCGCGCACTGTGCGAGCGTTGCCACCAGGTACGCAGTGACGGCCGGCGACCGTCTGCTGCTCACGAGCCCACCGTTCGTCGACGTGGTGTGTGAGCACATCGGCGTCACGATCGTCACCGGGGCCGCTCTCGTTCTCGGGCCGGCCCAGCCGTGGAGTCCCGCGGAGCTTGCCGACTACGTCGAAAAGCACGGCGTGACGTTCCTGGACCTGCCGCCGACCGCGTGGCGGGACTTCCTGGACCACGCGGAGCCCGGCGACCGCCGGCTGCGCACGCTGCGTGTCGTCAACATCGGCACCGACGTCGTACGCGCGACGGACGTCCACCGCTGGCACGCCCTCGGCTTGGCGGGTGACTTCATGGCTTGTTACGGGCCGACCGAAGCTGTCGTGACGGCCAGCCTCCTGGACGTCTCGGCCGCCCTGGCCAGCCGGCTGGCGGCGGAGTCGGTCGTGCCGATCGGCACCGAGGTCGGCGGGCGGATCGGCTACGTCCTCGATGAGAATCTGCGGACCGTGCCAGCCGGTACGCCGGGGGAGCTCTATCTCGGTGGCGCCACCCTGGCCCGGGGGTACGCGAACCGGCCCGGGTTGACCGCGGAGCGGTTCCTGCCCGACCCGTACGCCGACGTCCCCGGATCCCGGATGTATCGCACGGGCGACCTGGTCAGCCGGGACTCCGACGGAGTTCTGCACTTTCACGGCCGAGTCGACCGTCAGGTCAAGGTCAACGGATTCCGGGTCGAACTGGCCGAGGTGGAGGCGGCGGTGCTGACCCATCCCGGCGTACGCGCCGCGGCGGTGATCGCGGTCGAACCGCACGGAACGCCAGAGCTGGCCGCGTACATCGTCGCTGAAGATGCCGTCGCGCCGACCGCCCACGAAGTACGGGCACACGTTCGGGGGCGGCTGCCCGCGTACATGGTGCC
>JABFYB010000235.1 GCA_013361475.1 Hamadaea sp. | reverse complement strand
ATACACCCGAAGCCAGCTGGAACCGGTGCCGCTCGTGGTGACCAGCCGGACCATGACGGCACTCACCCCCGAGGCGGGGATGCCGCCTACGCCCAGCACCGGGAAGCTCACCACCCCGCCGGCGCCGACCACGCCGGTATGCCCGCCGGTCCCGTCGCGAGTGTCGAGCAAATCGACGCCTTTGGGGATGGCCACATAGTCGCCGCCGAGACCGGCCGCGTCGGCGGCCGCCACACCGGGCCGGACCGCGACCGCAGTGGTCAGCAGCAAGGCCAGCACCGCCAGCAGCCGCGGAAGGCGGAGCTCTCGTCTTCGTCCGTCGGTTGTCACGTCTTCTCTCCTGAACTCGCTTCGGTCATCGCTGTGGCTGGTTCGTCGCTATCTGGCTCGGGAGATCAGGCGGCCGACTTTTCGGATGCCCACCCGGGCGCTGACCATCCCGGCGACGATGGCGACTTCGAAGCCGGAATGCCCGATCGGGATCTGGCCGCCGACGAGGTCGTCTATCGCATTGCCGCCGTGCCCGACGTGAGCGGAGTACTCCGTGGCGTCCTGGGCGAACTCGTCGGCGATGTGCTCGGCGGCGTCCATCGCGGACTTGCGCGTGCTGTTGGTCGCCATCTGCACCGGCTCGCGCTTGAGCACCTGCGGCGGCCCGTCGAAGCAGGTGCACTTACCGCCGGGCTTCTTGGCCTTCAGCGCGGCCGACAACGACGCCGCCTGGTGGATCGGGCACGCGCCGGCCCCGTCGTTGTGCACCAGCAGGTTCAGCCCGGCGAGGACCACGTAGTAGGTGTGCAGGGTGTCGACGGTCAGGTTGTAGACCCGCGTGCGCTCGGTCCACTCCCGGGTCGTGATCGTCCTGGCGACGCCGCCGCTGGAGGTTTGCAGCGCCTCGCCGGATCGCAGGTCGCCGGCTTCGACCCACCGCTGGGCCTCGGCATCCCAGAATGGATGTCCGCGGGTGGCCGTGACGGCGGCGGTCGCACCGTCGGACCGGGTGCCCGTACTGGTGCCGACAGTGACCTCGACCAGGTCCTTGTCGCCCTCACCGACGATGACATGGGTGACCGCGAAGTCGCCGGTGCGGCCGGTCGTCGGATCGGTGGCCAGCACCTTGTCGCCGACCGCCACCTCGTCGATCCGCTTGGTGGAGCCGTCGGCCATCCGCACCTGAGTCGCGCCGTCGAAGCTGTTGCCGACCGCGCAGGAGCCCAGGTCCGCGACGTCGTCGCCGGCCTTCGTCAGGTCGTCGACGAGCTTCGAGCCGGTCTTGACCACGTCGGCGACGTCGTCGCCGTGCCGCACGACCAGGCTCGCCGCGCGGGCGGCGCGTACCGCTCCGCCGCCGGCGCCGCCGAGGGCATACCCGGCGATCGTGGCTGCGGTCCAGGCGCACGCCTCCAGGTCGCCCTTCGTCACGCAGTCGACGAGGTCGGTGACGCCCACCGCGTCGGCGGCGACGCTCAACGCCGTCTTGACGTACGGTGCGGCGGCCTGGGCGAAATCCGCCACCGCCTCGGCGGCTTTGGACACCGTCTGCACGACTGCGCCGGCCGCGGTCACCGCCGTCTGGTAGACGGCTTTGGCGGCTTTCACCGTGTCGACCACGACATCACGCACCGTGGCCACGACAGCTGCGGGTATGTGCGCTGCCGCCGACACCACCTTCTTGACGGTGTTCACGATCGGTTTGAGCACCGCCGCGACGACCTTGATCGGGTTGTGCTTGACGGCGTACTCGATGACGTTGCGGGCCTTCTCGGTGATCCGCTTCTTCGCCTCGTACACCGCCCGGCGCGCCTGCTCGGCCTTCTGCCGGGCCCACGCCGCCGTCGATGACGCCACGCTGCGGACCGTCGAGGACACCCGGTGGTACGCGTACGAGACCTTGTGGCTCACCCAGTGATACGCACTGCTGACCTTGCTGCCGACCCATCGGACCGCACTCTTGGCCTTGTGGTAGACCCATTTGGCGGCCGAGGAGACGGCGCTGGCCGCCCGCCGCACCGCCGAGCCGACCCAGCTGGCCACCGACCGGACGCCGGACCACACGTAGCTCGCCGCGCGGCGGATGCCCGACCAGGCGGACGAGGCGACGCGCTTGACCCCCGACCAGACGCTGGAGGCGGTCTTCTTCACCCGGTTCACGACCGACTTGCACCAGCCGCAGGACGGCCAGTTCCCGTCCGGGTCGGCGTTGGCCAGCGGGTCGCCCGCGCCGTAGGTGTAGCGGTTGGCCAGGATCGCGTCGCCGGAGTCGTAGTCGACGGTGTCACGCGAGGTGAACGCGCCGGTGCCGGGCTCGTACCAGCGGGCTCCCATGTCGACCTGGCCGGTGTCCGGATCGGTCCAGTCCCCTTGGAAGCCGAGCTGCCCGGTGTCGCCCTCGGTGGCGGTCACCTGACCGAACGGGTCGTACGCCTTGGAGTCCGCGACCCGGGACAGGGCCGTGTCGTCCGGGTCGATGCCGGCGACCACGTCGCCGTGGCCGTCGCGGATCGCCAGCAACTCCTCACCGGCCTTCGCGACGCCCACCACCTCGCCGGACGGGCCTCGGGCGTACTGCTCGGAACCGTCGGCCACGACGTCGTCGCCCATGCCCGCGTACAAGAAGGTGATGCCGTTGCGGGTGGCCACCCGGTCGAGGGCGTCGTAGGTGTAGGTCTGGCTCCCGGCGGTCGTGAGCCGGTCGAACGCGTCGAAGGTGTAGGTCTCGGTCAAGCCCGAGCTGGTACGCGACGCGAGCGTGCCACGCGCCGTGTAGGTGTAGGTGTAGTCGGTGTCCGACAGCAGCCGGTTGCGCTGGTCGTAGCTGGCGGTCTTGGATCCGGCGCGGGTGCGGTTGCCGGAGGCGTCCCACGCGTAGGCGACGGTGCCCTGCGGCCCGGTCCACGACGTCAGCCGGCCGGCCTTGTCGTACGCGTACGTGTTGACGCCCGCGCCGGCCGTGCCGGTGGTGGTCTTGCGCATCAGGTGGTCGTCGACGTCGTAGCCGTAGCTGATCGACGCGACCGCCGTGCCGGCGCCGTTGCGGGTGGTGTCGGTCGCGACCCGCGAAAGGTTGTCGTAGGTGACCGACCGGACGCGGCCGGATCCGTAGTCGATGCTCGTCAGGAAGCCGGCGGCGTCGTAGGTGTACTTCTGCGTCACGCCCGTGATGCCGTCGCGGGTCGACGACAGCCGGCCCCTCGTGTACGCGTAATTGCTCGTCCCCGCCGCGTCGGTGCGGCTGATCAGCTGCCCGTCGGCGTCGTACCCGAAAGCGGCCGCGCCCCCGCGCCCCGCGGAGGTGAGCAGGTTGCCGCGGTCGTCGTAGCTGAACGTGTCGGTGCCCGCCGCCGACGTCGCCTGGGTCATCCGGCCACCGATGTCGTAGCCGAACGTCTGCTGCGGCGTGCCCGCCCCGGCGCCGGCCTCGGCGACGACCCGCCCGGCGGCGTCGTACGTCTGCGTGGTGGTGATCCCGCCCGGGGCCGCCAGCCGAACCGGTTGCCCGTTGACGTCATAGGTCAGCGTCCACGTCCGGTCGGCTGCGGTGGGATGCGCGGTGGTCGCCGGCTCGATCTGCGACTCGAGCAGGCCCAGGCTGTTGTAGGTGAAGAAGGTGTGGTTGCCGCGCCCGTCGGTGTACCGGGTCTGGTTGCCGGCCGCGTCGTAGCCGAAGCCGGTCGTGATGGAAACCGTGTCGGACACCGGTTCCACCTGCCGGATCAGCCGGTCGAGCGCGTCGTACGCGTAGGTGGTGGTGATTCCGCCGGGGCTGGTCGACGACAGCTGGTTGCCGACGGCGTCGTAGGTGTAGGTCTGGCTGCGCAGCACCGTGCCGTCCGGTGCGACGTCCGACTCGGCGGTCACCTGGCCGAGCGGGTCGAAGTCCACCCGCTCGGTGCGCCCGAGCCCGTCGCTGACCCGGACCTGGCGCCCGTCGCTGTCGTAGCCGTAGGAGATCCGGGTCCCGCTCGGATCGGTGACCTGGATCAGCTGGCCCTGCGCGTCGTACGCGTTGGTGGTGACGTTGCCGCCGGGCGAGGTGACCGAGGTGACGTTGCCGGCGTCGTCGAACGCGTACCGGGTGGTCAGCGTGCGGGCCGTCGGGTAGCGCTCGATCACGGTCGAGGTGATCTGGCGGTCGAGGTCGTCGTAGGTCGCCTCGGTCCGCGCACCGGTCGGCCCGGTCACCGACAGCAGTTCACCGGTACGCGTATAGGTGCGCCGGGTGATGGCCCGCTCGGTGTCGGTGGCGCCCGGTTCGTCGACGACCGTCAGCCGGCCCAGCTGGTCGTAGGTGTAGCGAGTGGAGTGACCCAGCCCGTCGGTCTTCTCGACGATGTTGCCGGCTGCGTCGTAGCGGGCGGTGACGGTCGGCTGGATCGGCGTGAGCGAACCGGGCGCCCGGTAGGACGGTGCGCTGCTGCTGACGACCCGGCCGAGCTGGTCGTAGTCGTTGCGGGTGACGTTGCTGCGCTCGTCGGCGTAGCTGACCGCTTCGTCGAAGGTGTTGAATCCGGTGAGGATCGTCGGCGTGACCGTGGTGGCCGTGCCGCCGTCCTGTTCGACGGCCACCGCCGGGGAGACGGCCCTGATCCGCCGGCCCAATTCGTCGTTGGTGTAGGTCGTGGTGCGGCCGAGCGGGTCGGTGGTGGAGGTGAGCAGTCCGCGCTGGTCGTAGGTGCTGGTGTGCACGCGGGTGGCCGACCCGGCGGTGACCGTCTGGCGGATGGCGTTGCCCGTGTCGTCGTAGACGTAGTCGGTCTGCTCGGTCGCGGTGGACACGATCCACGGCACGTTGGACGGGCGCCCCGTGCTGGTGGTCCGGGTGACGTTGCCCATCGCGTCATAGGTGTAGTTGACGGTCAGCGCCTGGCCGGCGGGGTCGGTGACGACGCTGGCGAGGTTGCTGACCTTGGTGAAGGTCCGCTGGGTGACCTGGGTGCCGTTCGCGGCGGTCTGCCGCGTCATGTTCCCGGCGCCGTCGTAGGCGTCCTCCTCCACCACGTAGTCGCGGGTCGTCCCGTCCGGGTTGCGCAGGTTCTTCAGGACGATGCGGTACAGCAGGTCGTCGCCGTAGTACTGGTACTCCAGCCGCCGGCCCATCGCGTCGGTGTCGCTGGCCAGCCGCCCGGCGTAGTCGTAGGCGTACGTGTGCAGCACCAGGTAGTCGCCGACGCTCGGGCCGCCGTCGCCCTTGTAGTCGCGCAGCCGCACCTCCGACAGCGCGTTGCGGGCGGTGTACGCGTAGTCGTACCGGTTGCCGTTGGCGTCGACGACCGTCGTCTCGTTGCCGAACCGGTCGTAGTTCTTCACGGTCTCGTTGCCCGCCGCGTCGACGATGCGGACCGGGTGGTTGAAGTCGTCGTACTCCCAGGTGCTCACTCGCGTCGCGTCTGGTCCGGCGATGTCGTCGACCTCGACCCGGGTGACGTTGCCGTCGGCGTCGTAGGTCGTGGTCGACTTCTTCTGGTGCGCCTGGCCGGTCACCGTGTCGGTCGTCGCCGGTTCGGTGGTCGACACCGGACGCGACAACGCGTCGTACGTGTACGTGGTGACCAGCCCGGCCGGGTACGCGTCGGACACCTCCGTCTCGGCGGCCAGCCGGCCGAGCGCGTCGTAGGCGTAGGTGGTCTGCAGCCCGGACGGCTGCGTGACGCGGTAGAGGTCGCCGTTCTGGTAGTAGGCGTACCGGGTGATCTTGCCCCGGGCGTCGGTGGTGGTCAGCGGCAGCCCGGCCGGCACCGTGCCGCCGCCGTACGCCGCCTCGCCGCCGGTCGTGTAGGTGTGGCTCACGGTGCTGCCGTCCGGGTTCACCTGGGTGGCGAGCTCCCCGAACGTCGTGTACGCGTACGTCGTGCGGTAGGTGGTGTCGGACGCGCTGGCGGAGCGGCCGTCGCGGGTCTCGGTCGGCAGGTCGTTACGCGGGTCGAACGGGTCGGTGACCGTCGCCGGATACGTCGAGTAACTGGTGAAGCAGGCGGTCGACGTGCGACAGGTCCGCGTCGAGGTGACGTTGCCCCGCCCGTCGTAGGTCATCCGGACGGCGTCGCCGTTCTCGTTGGTCACCACCGTCTGGTTGCCGTCGTCGTCGTACTCGAATGTGCGGATCGCCATGCCCTCCAGCGGGTGCCGGACGAACACCGGCCCGCCGGCGTCGCCGGGGATGACGGTGCAGAACGACGGGTCGTTCGGGTCGGGCGCGGTGCAGACCTCGGTCGGTGGCTCCTCCGGCTGGTCGACCGGCAGGGACAGGTCCTCCTCGCGCGTCTCCAAGCCCAGCGGCGAACCCGAACGCAGCAGCTGCCCGGTCAGCCCGTCGTACTCGAACAGGTAGGGACGGTTCGCCGGGTCCAGGATCTGCACGCTGCGGCGCAGGTCGTCGCTGCCGCCGAAGACCAGCGGCGTGCCGATCTGCCAGGTGCCGCCGTGCCGATCGGTGTGCTTGACGACCCGGTCGTCGGCCGTGTCGTAGGCGAACTCGGCGGCGATCTTGCCGCTGGGCAGGGTGATCGACGACAGCTGGCTGGCGCCCGCGGCGTAGCTGTAGTGCGCGGCGACCGCCGCCTGACCGAGCGGATGCGAGTAAACGGCCACCTCGTCGATCGCACCGGTGAAGTAGCGCCGCGACGCCGAACCCCAGCCCGGCCACGACGTGGGCGTCGTGGCGTACGCCGCCCCGACCTGGTTGAAGGTGAGCAGTGAATGCTCGACCGAGGTGCCGGTACGCTCGGCGGCCTTCGCGCCGTCCAGCCACAGCGTCTGGGTTCCGCCCATCACCGACAGCACGGCGTGGTGCCAGCGTCCGTCGTTGACGGTCGCGGTGGACACGAGCGGTGCGATCGCCGAGCCGCCGAACTGCCCGTACAGCTTGCCGTCGGTGCCCACGTACAGCAGCGGCACACCGGTGCCCGACGTGGCGCTCAAATCCTTGTCCTGATAGCCCAGTAGCGGTCCGCCGCCACCGGTAGCGGCCGGTTTGAACCACAGTTCGACCGCGCCGTCACGGGACTTCTTCAGCGCGCCCTTCGGCAGCGTGACGGTGGACGAGGTTCCGTTGAAGCCGGCCGCGGTCTCCTGCGCACCCGTCAACGCGCCCGGCGTGGCCAGCGTGACGTTGGCATAGGTGGCGGAGTCCTTGCCCAGGTTGACCGCGACCTCGCTGGCGGCGGCCACCCCCTGCGCCTCACCCAGCCGCCAGTAGGACTCCGGTTTGGCGTCCAGCACGCCGCTCCGATAGTGCGACCCGGCCACGTACGCGTACCGGGTGCAGGCGTTGCCGGGCGCGCACACCGAGGTGAGCTGGTCGCCGCTGTAGGTGTAGGTCCACGTCGGTGCGATGCCGCCGACCGGATCGGTGGCGACGGTGGCGATGTGGTTGCCGGACCAGGTGAACAGCATCGACCGGCCGAGGGTGTTGGTCTGGCTGTTGGAGACGCGGGCGCGGGCCAGCTTGCCGTCGGCGGTGTTGTAGGTCAGCACGACCGAGCGCAGAGCCGCGTCGGTGATCTTCATCAGGCGACCGGCGGCGGAGAACTGGTAGACCATCTTCGCCTTGTCGGTCAGCACCCACAGGGTGCCGTTCCAGGTCAGCGACGCGGTCCGGCCGGTCGGGGCGGCGAAGGTGCCGTCGGGGTTCTTGCCGAACCGTACCTGCTGACCGTCCGGATAGGTGACGGTGACGTTGCCCGATCCATCGCCGTCGGCCACGACCCGCATGTCGTACCGGGTCCACCAACCCGCTCCGAACAGGCTGTCGCGCCGGGGATCCAGGCTGTTGTAGGTGCGTACCAGGTTGAGCTCGGGACCCACCGTGCTGACCGTGGCGTCCATCGCGACGGTCGAGACGTTGCCGGTCTGCGCGTCGAACTCGCGGTCCTGCTCCGCGGCACCCGACCCGGCGATCCGGGAGGTGATCTCGGGTTGCGGGACGGCGGTGAGCACCGTCGTCCGCGGCGACGGCGTCTCGTTGGAGCCGTCCTTGACGATGACCCGCCAGACGTAGGTCCTGCTCCACGACAGCTTGCCGGCGGGCACGGTCCAGGCCGTCTTGGCCTGGAAGCCCGAGTCGAAGCAGCCGGTCGTGCCACCGGTCGAGGTCTGCTCGCAGACCTCGAACTTGTAGCTGAGCGTCGTGCCGGGTGGCGCGTCGATGTCGACCGCCCGCGCCCACAGCTGCGGCGACAGCGTCTGCGCCGAGTAGCCGTTGGGCGGATACAGCTCCTGCACCACCGGCGGGATGTCGATCACTTCCAGCACCATGCGCGCCGGCGGCACCTGATGGTCGGTGAAGACCACCCCACCGGTGCGGACCATGGTGAAGTCGAGGAAATACCGGCCCGGCGGCAGCCGCTTGATGGTCGCGCTGAGCGTCACCTTCGCCCCGCGAGCAACCGTCCCGGTCAGGTCCGCGGCGCGCTGCTGGCCCACCGCCGCACCCGTCCTCGCGTTGTACGCGCGATAGGCGAGGTAGTAGCTGCCCGCGGACCAGGCTTCGGCGCTGCGGTTGGTGACCGTGACACTGACCCGGCCGTCCTGGTTCTGCAGCACTGGCGGGTTGGGCACCGGGTTGGCGATTTTGTAGGAGGCGTTGTAAGGACTGTGCGTCACGTACAGCCGCGGCGGGTTGGCCGTCGACGGCCCGGCGAACCGCTTGCCGCTCAACGCCCCCGTGAGCGCCCGCAGGGAAAGGCCGTAGTTGGCCTGCTCGCCGTTGACCCACCGCTGCACGAGGTCCGCACCGGAGCCGCCGAGGTCGAACACCTCCCCCGCCGCCGGGCACTTCGACGAGTTCTCGCCGAACGCGACGTAGCCGTGCGCGAACGACTTACGCGCCAGCGCACCGCCCACCGAGGGACCGGGATACGAGTAGCCCGTGCCCGGACTCCAGGACGCCGTCACGGGATGAACCGTCACCGGGCGGGCCGAGCACGAGTCGGAGTCGTAATTGACCACCAACAGCTGCGCGCCGAAGATCGTGTGATACCGCAGCCGGTCCACCAGCCCGTCGAACTTGAGGTAGGAAGCGGTGTTGACGCCGTTGACGGTGCCGACCCGCAGTTCGCTGGAGCCGGAGGCGGAAGTTGAGCCGCTGACGTACATCGCCGAGTCCGCGCGGTCGCTGGCCACCGGCAGTTTGACGGTCGGGTCGACGCGTACCGGGAAGACCCGGGCGCGATCGCGCAGCCAGGAATCGGCGACGCTGAGCCGCAACACCGGCGAACCGGCGAGCGTCAGCAGCTCGTAGCGAACGGCGGCCGACGGTGCGGCACGTCCGGCCGCGTCGACGACGTAGCCCGGCGGGATCACGGCCCGGACGGTGCCACCGGAGTCGGCCAGCACCACCGCGCCGTCGCGCACCGACGCGGACAGCCCGTCGAGCCGCAGCGGGAAGTCGTAGCTGCCGGCGGCGTTCGGCGTACGCAGGACCAGCGTCTCCTTCAGCTCGCCCGGAAGCGACTGGAGTTCCAGGTCGATGCCGGGCAGCACGTTCCGGTAGGTCACCTGCGACCCCTCGGCCGCACCGCTGACGGCGGCCGCTCCCGACAGCCCGTACGCGACCGACTGCCCGCCCGGGACGGTGAAGGCGGCCAGCGCTCGCGCGTCGGCCCGGCCGGCGAATCCGATGCGTACCTCGTCGGCGTTGTTGCGCCAGCCCGAGACGGCGTCGCCGGAGAGCCGGGAGTCGATCGGCGCCCACGCGCCGCTGGCGGTGCGGTAGTTGACCGGCGCGGTGGAGAAGACGGTCGTCTGCGTCCCGTCGGCATTCGCATACACCTGCTGGTACGCCTCGCGCCGGTCGGACAGCTCCTGGCTGGTGGCCGCCTGATAGCCCTGGGCTTTGACCGCCGGAGCCGTTGCGACCGACGCGACGTTGGCCGGTGCGACCGGATCCTGGGTCAGCTCGTGCTGCGGGTAGCGGGACCGCTGCGAGGCGGGGATGACGCGGTTGACCTTCTTCTGCCCACCGCTGCCGCCGGACGCGTCCCCGGATCCCTTCACGCCGGCCCATTGCTGCTGCGGCGACGCGACGGCGTCCGGCGATGAGCCGGTGGCGCCGGGCCGGGACAGCCAGGGCATCCCCGACACTCCGCTGGCCGCTGTGGTGAACAGCAGCAGCCCGGACAGCGACAGAGCAAGGAGCCGTATGCGCCGCGACCGAGTCGTCCGGGACCGGCTGAGCAGTTCGGGGTAGCCGCCACGCATCACGGACCTCCGCGCACACCTCGTCTGGATCACATCGCCCACATGCGATGCACCCATGTAGATATCTCGGCGCGCGCGTAGAAAATTCGTCTTCATCGAATTGTTATCGGCGGCGGTGAGTTCAACCGCGTCCCGTTCCTGGCTGAACTGTCCGGCGCCCGGCTCGCAACGCGAACGCACCAGGCGCCCCGGTGCGGGACGCCTGGTGCGCAACGACTGCCGCGGCTGCTCAGGCTCGCGAACGCCTCAAGGTCTGCCGACGAGGAATCGGCGATGCCGATCCGGCGGCAGACCACAGACCACCAGCCGTCCGGCGGCCAGCTCGGTGAGTTCACGCGCTCGCCCGGGGTCGCCCTCCGCCCGCGCGACCGCCGCCAGCGCACCGAGCGCCTCAGCCTCGACCAGCTCGAATTGCCATTGCCGAGCCAGTTCCTGGGCCTGCCGCAGCTTCCGCGCAGCGTCGGCGTACCGGCCGTCGCGCAGATGGGCACGCCCGAGTCCGATCAGCGCCACAGCTGCGGCGTGTGAATTGCCGACTGCGGTCGCCTCGTGGTGCAACCGATTCAACTCGGCGGCGGCATCGGCAGACGCGTCGCCGAGATCCATCCGCAGCAAGGCCGCTTCGACCGCGCAGCGCACGGCATGACCGGGGTCTCCGGCAAGACGCGCGAAGTCGATCGCCGCGTCGGCATGGCGCAAAGCTTCCTCGTGGTCGCCGTCCTCCGCGGCGACCAGTGAAAGGCCCTGCTCGCCGAGCGCCTGGCTGAGCGGGTCCTGCAGGTCGTCGGCGATCCGCATCCCCGCCGCGAGGTGCTCGCGGGCCGTCGCCGTCTCGCCGAGCAACGCCAGATCGATCCCCAGGTTGCACAAGACCGTGGCCTCGCCGCTCGGGTTGCCGGTCTGCCGATACAGATCCAGCGCCCGGCGTCCGAACGCGACCGACTTCCTGAGATCACCCAGCAGGAAGTGCAAAGTGCCGAGATTGGTCAGGACGACGGCCTCACTGGATCGCCGCCCGGTCCGGCCGTAGATCGTCAACGCCCGCTCGAGCAGATCCTCGGCCTCCCGGCTCGCGCCACGGCCCGCGTACGCGACGGCCAGCTGCGTCGACGCCGACGCCTGCACGTCATCCCAGTCGCTGTCCCCCGCCGCGACGATGGCACGGCGCAGATGCTCGTCGGCGTCGGCGATCCGGCCGGCCACCCGGCACCCCTGCCCGAGGCTCAGATGCATCGCCGCCGTGGCCGCGTGCTGCCCCTGCGCTTCGGCCGCCGCCAGACCGAGCGAGGCGGCGTGCAGCCACTCGGCGACCGGCCGCCGGATCCACAGATATCCGCGCAAGGCGTCGGTGAGCAGCCACGTCATCTGGGTCGGCCCGGACTGGGCGCAGAATCCGATCACCGCGACGATGCTGGGCAGCTCGTCGTCAAGCCAACGCCGGGCGGCGCCGGCGTCCGCCAAGTTCTGCGCGGCCGCGCTGGTGTGGCCGGCTCCCTCCGGCAGCCGGATCGTGTGCGCGTACAACGTGGCGGCCGCGTTGTTGATGGTCGCCAGATAGAAGGAGCACAGGCGGGCGACGGCTCCGGGCACCTCGCGCCCGCTCTCCGCGAGACCTCGCGCGTACTCGCGCAGCAGATCGTGCAGGCCGTAGCGATCTCGGCCCCGTGGCTCGGCCAGATGCGCGTTGACCAGCACGTCGAGCAGGCCCGCCGCCTCGGCCACGCCGAGCCCGGCCATGGCGGCCATCGAGTACGCCGTGACGTCGCCGCCCGGCGCCGCGCCCAGCAGCCGGAAAACCCGCTGGGCGGCGACGGGCAGTGACCGGTAGGACGCTTCGAAGGCAGCCGCCATCGACGACTGACCGTCGTCGTCCACCGCGAGCTGGCGTAACCGCCCCTGCGTGGTTAACTGGTCCACGTAGTCGACGAGGTCGTCGTCGGGATGCTCACTCAGTTTCGCCGCGGCGATCCGCAACGCCAGCGGCAGATGCCCGCAGGCCTCGGCCAGCCGGGACAGGTCGTCCTGGTGATGCCGCCAAGGATCGTGCAGCACCGACTCCAGCAGGCCGACCGCCTCCCCCGGGCTGAACGGTCGCAGGCTGACCCGCCGCGCGTTCTCCCGGGCGACCAGGCCGGTGAGCCGGTCCCGGCTGGTGACCACCGCCCGGCATCCGGGTCCACCCGGCAGCAACGGTCGCACCTGATCGGCGGTCCGCGCGTTGTCGAGCACGATCAGCATTCGACGGTGCGCCGACATCGTCCGGAACAGGGCGGCTGCCTCGTCGGCGTCCATCGGCACGCGCACCGACGGTACGCCGAGCGCCCGCAGGAACTGGGTGAGCGCGTCCAGCGGTGTGCGCGGCGGCTCGGCGGCGTACCCGCGCAGGTCGATGTAGAGCTGACCGTCGGGGAACTGGTCCTTGACGTGATGCGCCCAGCGAATCGCCAGCGCGGTCTTCCCGACTCCGGACATGCCGGTGATCACGTACACCGCAGGCCCGGACGGAATCCGCAGATCGTCCAACTGCCGCAGCTCTCCGGTACGGCCGGTGAAGGCGGCGACGTCGGCCGGGAGCTGAGCAGGTTCCAGGACCAGTCCGGGCTCGGCCATCGACGGCTGATCGCCCGCGGCCAGCTGCGGATTGTGATGCAGGATGTCCTGATACAGCGCCTGGAGCCGCGGATGAGGATCGAGCCCCATCAGATCGGCCAGCGTGCGCCGGGCCGCGAGGTACGCGGAGACCGCTCCGACGGCGTCGCCGGACTGGTAGAGCGCAGTCATGAGTTGCCGCCACGCGCCCTCGCGCAGCGGATGCCGTTCCACCCGTTGCCGGAGGCGGCCGATCATCTCCGTCGCGGCCCCCCGGTCGAGGTGGATCTGAATGAAGTCCTCCTCGACCAGCAACCGCTGCTCCTCCAAGTACGCCACCCGCCGGGCCAGTTCGGCGGGCAGCTCCAGCCCGTCGAGCAGGCCGTTCTGCCAAAGGTCGAGCGCGCGCCCCAGCCAGTGTTCGGCCGTGGGCAGATCTCCGGCGATCAGCGCCTGCCGTCCCTGCTGCGCGGCACGGTCGAAGTCGTCCAGGTCACGTTCGCCGGGCTCGACACGTAACAGGTAACCGCCGCCCGGGCTGTGCAGCCGGCTCGGCCCGCCCGGCTCGTCCCGCAGCGTCTGCCGGAGCCGGTGGGCATAGGTGCGCAGGTTGGCCGCCGCCGAGGCGGGCTTGTCCTCGCCCCAGAGAAGGTCGGCCAGTTCCCCGGTGCGGTGAACCTCGTTGGGCGACAGCAGCAAAGCCGTCAACAGCAACCGCTGTTTCACCGAACCCAACGGCATCGGCACACCGCTGACCAGGACGTCCAGCGCCCCCAGCATCAGGAACCGCATGGCCAACGGTTCTACCACGCCCAGACCACGTCGCTGCGTCAGCTGTCGCACACGCACCGTGCGGCAGCCGACGCGCGACTGGTGAGCGTGGCGTCAGGCGTCACGGCACGACCACGGTTGCCAGCCACGCGCCTGGTAGAGACGCAGCGCCGCCCGAATGTTGTCGTCGGCGGTCAACGCGCTGTCGACCTTCGCCGCCCGGGTGTCGCCGGGCAGGTACTCCTGCAAAGTCCCGCCGTCGTTGAACTGGAAGACCCCGAAGTCCAGCGTCCCGTTCGTGTTCGGCCCGCCCACGGCGATCGGATTCAACCCCGACTCGCAGCGCGCCACCCGGATCGCCTTGTCCTGCACCCCGTCCGGCCAGATGGCCCGGATGTGGTCGGCGACCGTCGAAGCGCAGATCACGCCCATGCCACCGGTGGCAGACGCGAGAGCCGACCGGGTGTCCGGCCCGACCACACCGTCGACCGCCAGCCGGAACCGGCCCTGGAAGGCGTACACGCGCATGCGGGTCAACCGGCCGAAACTGCCGTCGACCGTGAGCTTGTTGCCGCAGTCCAGGCCGAGTTCGTTGAGCCGGGTCTGCAGCTTGCTGACACAGCTTCCACTGTCGCCGTAGCGCAGTGTGGACGTGCACAGCGTGGTCGCGGCGTACGCCGGACTGGGAACGAATCCCAGCATGGCACCGGCGGCGGCCACCATCGCGACAAGCGCGGCGGCGAACGTGCGAAGAAGTCGAGACACGGGAGCCTCCCCAGGGACGGATCTGTGCCCGCACCCTAGGGACGGCGATCACGCATGGCAATGCGTTGGTGTACACCGGGCGTACACCCACCG
>JABFYB010000163.1 GCA_013361475.1 Hamadaea sp. | reverse complement strand
AGGGCGGGGGGCGGCGGGAAGGGCGGGGTAGGGGGAGGGGAGGGAGCGGCGGGGGGAAGGGGGGAAGGGAGTCGCGATATATCGCGAGTTGGGTTAGGGTGGCGGTGGGTTACGGGCGAAGGGGGCCGCGGTGGCGCAGTGGACGGTGCAGGATCCACAGCGGATCCAGTTGGACGGCGAGGTCGACCGCATCGACGTCAGCCTCGTCGTGGGCAAGGTCAGCGTCGTCGGCGTACCGGGCGCGGCCCGCATGGAGATCAAGGTCGCCGGCAAGAAGCCGGTGTATGTCGAGCACGACGCCGGTCGGCTCAAGATCCGGCACGAGTGGCGCCGGCGGTGGTCGGTCTACTGGTGGCTGTTCCATCGCCAGTACAACTGCGAGATCACCGTGGCCGTGCCGCCTGAGGCGATCGCGTCGGTGACGGTGGCCTCCGGCAAGGTGTCGGTGGCGGGTCTGCTGACCAGCACGGATGTCGATGTCACCTCGGGCCGGGTGAGCCTGCTCGGGCTGGCCGGGCGGACGAAGGCCAAGCTCGTCTCCGGTCCGGTGGAGGCGCTCGGGGTCGCCGGTGACCTGGTGATGGAGGCGGTGTCGGGCTCGCTCACGCTCGCCCAGTCGGGGGCCGATCGCGTACAAGCGACGACGGTCTCGGGGTCGATCACCTGTGACCTCGACTCCACTACGCCCGCCGATGTCCGGCTGACCACGACCTCGGGCTCGATCACGATTCGCATTCCGGCCGAGGCCGACCTCGACGTCCGCCTCGACACGACCGCGGGCTCGATCACCACCGTCTTCCCCTTGGATCGCCAGGGCAAGCACTGGGCCGGTAGTGCCCGGGGAACGCTCGGCAGCGGCAGTGGAAGACTGAGTGCGACGACGACGAGCGGCAGCATCGCTCTGCTGGCGGGGGAGTGAGGAATGCCGCCGATCTTCTCGCACGGCCGGTTGCGGCTCTACCTGCTCAAACTGCTCGATGACGGGCCGAAGCACGGCTACGAGCTGATGCGGCTGCTCCAGGAGCGGTTCCAGGGCCTGTACGCGCCCAGTGCCGGGTCGATCTATCCCCGGTTGGCCAAGCTGGAGGAGGAGGGTCTCGTCAGCCGGGTCGCCGAGGGCAATCGGATGGCGTACACCCTGACGGGGAGTGGCCGGGCCGAGCTGGACCAGCGGGCCGGCGAGATCGCGGCGATCGATCGGGAGATCGAGTCCTCGGTGGAGGACCTGTCCGGGCTGGCCGACCAGATTCAGGCGCAGATCAGCGGCGGCCTGAAGGACATCCGCCGGCAGTTGCAGGAGCAGACCCGGCAGATGAAGTCGGGCGTACGCGTGACGCCGAAGAAGGAGCCGGCGCCGGAGAACGAGGCGCTGCTGCGCAAGCTGGAGGGGTTCACCGCCGAGGCGCGTACGCTCATCACCCGGGCGCGGCCCGGGACGGCCCAGGCGAAGGCGGTGTCGGCCACCCTCGACGCGACCCTTCGCACCCTCCGCGAGCTGCTGCGCTGACGCCGCACAGCGGGTTCTCAGATTCTTACAGATTTCTCTCAGCCAAAGCGCAGGCACTGCGCAGTGTCCCTGGGTTGAATGGGGTCATGAACTCCGCCCAGGTCGAGGCCAAGCTGCTCGTCGTCGAGGACGACCCCAACATCGTGGAACTGCTCAGCGCGAGCCTGCGGTTCGCCGGGTTCGAGGTGCGTACGGCGACCAGCGGGAGCGCCGGCGTCGCGGCGTTCAAGGAGTCGCGCCCCGACCTCGTGGTGCTCGACGTCATGCTGCCCGACCTCGACGGCTTCGAGGTGATCCGGCAGATGCGCTCGGACGGCGTGCGTACGCCGGTGGTGTTCCTGACCGCCCGGGACGCGACCGAGGACAAGGTACGCGGTCTGACGCTGGGCGGCGACGACTACGTGACCAAGCCCTTCAGCCTGGAGGAGCTGACCGCGCGCATCCGGGCGGTGCTCCGGCGTACGGCGGGCGAGCCCGCGTCGCCGAAGCTGACCTTCGCCGATCTCACCCTCGATGAGGAGACGCACGAGGTCTACCGGGCAGGCAAGCTCGTCCAGCTTTCGCCGACCGAGTTCAAGCTGCTGCGCTACCTGATGCTCAACCCCAACCGGGTGCTGTCCAAGGCGCAGATCCTCGATCACGTCTGGAACTACGACTTCCGGGGCGACGACAACATCGTCGAGTCCTACATCTCCTACCTGCGGCGCAAGATCGACACTGTGCAGCCGCGGCTGATCCAGACCCTGCGGGGCGTCGGCTACGTGCTGCGTAAACCGGCCATGTGATCGGGTCCGTGACCGTTTCATGAAACTCGCCGCTGGGCTGCGCCACCCCATCCGCACCAAGCCGTTGCGCGTCAAGCTCATGGCGACGGTGCTCGCCTTGCTCGTCGCCGCGATGTCGCTGATCGCGGTGGCCAGCGTGACGGCACTGCGCCGCTATCTGATGGCCGACTTGGACGGCGGACTGGTCACACAGTCCAACGCCACCGCGGATCGCTTCAACAAGCAGGGCGGCAAGCAGAACCTGCCGCCGATCTACTACGGCACGACGTCGTACAACGGTCAGTGGCTGCCGCCGGACAACATCTCCGACTTCTACAGCGATGGCGACCTGCCCGCGCTCCCCAGCGTGGACAAGGTGCAGAAGGAGCTGGACGAGCCGTTCACGGTCAGCTCGAAGGGCTCCGCCAAGCGGTGGCGGGTCGTCGCGACGAAGCTGGACAACGGGCAGATCCAACTGATCGCGCAGTCGCAGTACGAGGTCGACCACGCGGTGCAGCGGTTGATCACGATCAACCTCTTCGGCGGGATCTCCGTCCTGCTGTTCGCCGCCACGATCGGGGCTGAGCTGATCCGGCGGAGTATGCGGCCGCTGTCGCAGATCGAGAAGACGGCCAGCGCCATCGCCGCCGGCGATCTGTCGCAACGCGTACCAGATCCGGAGCCGGAGAATCCGCGGCCGGTGACCGAGGTGGGGTCGTTGGCGCGGTCGTTGAACACGATGCTCGCGCAGATCGAGGCCGCGTTCACCGCGCAGGCCGCCTCCGAGGCGGCGGCGCGGGCGGCCGAGCAGAGCGCGCGGCATTCCGAGGAGCGGATGCGGCGGTTCGTCGCGGACGCCTCGCACGAGCTGCGCACGCCGCTGACCACGATCCGCGGGTTCGCGGAGCTGTACCGCCAGGGTGCGGTGAGCACCCGCGAGCAGACCGCCGAGGTGGTGCAGCGGATCGAGAACGAAGCCGCACGGATGGGCCTGCTGGTGGAGGACTTGCTGCTGCTCGCGCGGCTCGATCGCGAGCGGCCGCTCAAGCTGACCCCGGTCGAGCTGCGCGTGCTCGCCGCCGAGGCGGTCGAGGCCGCGCGGGTGGTCGCGCCGGAGCGGCAGGTCACGCTGGTCACGGCGCCCGATTCCGGGCATCTAGTGGTACGCGGGGACGACGCGCGGCTGCGGCAGGTGATCGGCAACCTGCTGAGCAACGCTTTGACTCACACCCCGGCGGGTACGCCGGTCATCGTGCGGCTGGCCGCCGATTTGGACGACGGGCCGACCGGGACCGCGATCGTGGAGATCCACGACCGGGGTCCGGGGTTGACGCCCGAGCAGCAGGAGCGGGTGTTCGAACGGTTCTACCGAGCCGATCCGGCCCGGACGCGGCGCGCGGACGGGACGGTCAGCACCGGGCTGGGGCTGGCCATCGTCGCCGCCCTGGTCGCCGCGCACGAGGGTGTGGTGGAGGTGGAGTCCCAGCCGGGTGTCGGGGCGACGTTCCGCGTACGCCTGCCGTTGGTAGAGACGGACGACACCGGTCACGAAGAGGACGAAACCGAAGGAGACTCGTAAACCCGTCAGACAGGTTCACAGTTGAGTTTCAGGTTCGGCCAAGTTAGAGGTAAGAAATATCCGGAAGAATCATTGACATGAGCGACCCGCAGAGCAACCCCGAGCCGGCTGACCGGCAGATCCCGAATCCGTTCGCCGCGGACGCGGCGCCGGGGAGCCACTCGGGCGAGCCGCCAGAAGTGCGGTCCGCCGAGCGCCCGGCGACGCCCGAGCAGCCCTCTGCGGACCAGGCCGCGACGGCCTCGCCGGCCGCCGCGCCCGCAGGGCAACCGGCTTACGCGCCACCTACCTACAGCTACCAGTCGAACTACCCGACCGCGCCGCAGCCGGCGGTGTCCGGCGTACCGGCGTCGTCGGGCGCCCCGGTCGGCTCGTACGGCCCCGACCCGCTGCGGCGGGAGGGCGCGCCGGTGAGCGGGCCGGTGTGGATGCCGCCCGGCTCGAACCTGCCGCCCGGCTCGCCGTTCAGTCCCGCTCCGACGCCGTCGAAGTCGCGTCCGTTCCTGAAGGTCGTGGCGGGTGTCGCCGCGGCCGGTGTGATCGCGCTCTGCTCGGCGGTGGCCGGTGGCGTCGTCGGCGCGGCCGTCGTCGACAAGAACCCGGTCAGCACCACCACGGTCAACGCCGCTCCGGCGATCGACCGGTCGTCGCTGGCCGACATCGCGGCGAACGTGACGCCGAGCGTGGTCTCCATCAAGACCGGCTCCGGTGAGGGCTCCGGCGTGGTGTTCACCGCCGACGGCTACATCGTGACGAACAATCACGTCGTCGCGACCGCGTCCGGCAAGACCGTGACGGTCAGCTTCTCCGACGGCACCAAGACCACCGGCACCATCGTCGGCACCGACGCCCGGTACGACCTGGCCGTCGTGAAGGTCGACAAGACCGGCCTGACCGCGGCGAAGTTCGGCAAGTCCACCGACGTCCGCGTCGGCGACACCGTGCTGGCCATCGGCAGTCCGCTGGGCCTGGAGGGCTCGGTCACCGAGGGCATCATCAGCGCCAAGGACCGCACCATCACGGTGCAGAACTCGACCATGTCCGGTCTGCTGCAGACCGACGCCCCGATCAACCCCGGCAACTCCGGCGGTGCGCTGGTCAACACCAACGGCGAGGTCGTCGGGATCAACTCGTCGATCGCGACCGACGGATCCAGCGAGGGCAACATCGGCATCGGGTTCGCCATCTCGAGCGACCGCGTGTCGGCCGTCGCCAACCAGCTCATCAAGGGCCAGAAGGTCGACCACCCGTACCTGGGCGTGAAGGCCTCCGACAACGAGACGGGCGGCGCCAAGCTGACCGAGGTCGTCTCGGGCGGCGCGGCCGAGAAGGCCGGGCTGAAGGCGGGCGACGTGGTCACCAGGTTCGGCGAGTCGGTGGTCAACGACGCCGACGACCTGGTGAACGCGGTCGGCTCGCACAACCCGGGCGAGCAGATCACCGTGACGTACCTCCGGGATGGAGCCACCAAGACGACAACCGTGACGCTGGGTTCGACGTCTTAACATCAAGCGCCGCGTCACGAGCGCGGTTCGCACAGCGCGTTACTCCTCCTCCCCATGTGGCGGCGGGTGACGGTGGGGCCGAGGGGGTTGGCCTGCCGTCACCCGCCGCTCTCTCTTTTCCATATCTGAGAACGTCTCTTGCGTGACCGGGGCCACAGCGTGTCTACTCTTAGCAAAGTTTGCTAACAGTTAACCGCTGCTGGCTCCCCCAGGAGGCCTCCTCATGCGTAGAAGACCCCTGTTCCACCTGATCACGGCGCTGGCCACGGGGGTGGCCGCGACCGGCCTCGCCCTCGCGGCCGTGGGCACCGCGCACTCCGCCACCGACCACGCCGCCTGTCGTCCGGACGGCCTCTACACGACGCCCGGGGTGGCGGTGCCGTACTGCGCGGCGTACGACACCAACGGGCGCGAGACGATGGGCACCGACCACCCGCGCCGCATCATCGGCTACTTCACCGGCTGGCGTACGGGCAAGGACGGGACGCCCGCGTATCTGGTGAACCAGATCCCGTGGACGAAGATCACCCACATCAACTACGCGTTCGCGCACGTCGACGGCACGAACAAGATCTCCGTCGGCACGCCGACCGCGGCCAACAACGCCGCCACCAACATGACCTGGCCGGGCGTCGCCGGAGCCGAGATGGACTCCGCCTACTCCTACACCGGTCACTTCAACCTGCTGAACAAGTACAAGAAGGCCAACCCGAACGTCAAGACGCTGATCAGCGTCGGCGGCTGGGCCGAGACCGGCGGCTACTTCGACGACAACGGCAACCGCGTCGACTCCGGCGGCTTCTACCGGATGACCACCAACGCGGACGGGTCGATCAACACCGCCGGCATCACCACCTTCGCCGACTCGGTCGTGACCTTCCTGCGGACCTACGGCTTCAACGGCGTCGACATCGACTACGAGTACCCGACGTCCAACAACGACGCGGGCAACCCGCTCGACTTCACACAGGCCAACGCGCGGCGGGCCGGACTCAACCGGTCCTACCAGACGCTGATGAAGACGCTGCGCGAGAAGCTCGACGCCGCCGCGGCGGCCGACGGCAAGTACTACATGCTCACCGTCGCGGCGCCCGCCTCCGGCTGGCTGCTGCGCGGCGAGGAGGCGTACCAGACCACGCAGTACCTGGACTACATCAACATCATGTCCTACGACCTGCACGGCGCGTGGAACAAGTTCGTCGGCCCGAACGCGGCGCTCTACGACAACGGCGACGACGGCGAGCTGGCGGCGGCCGGGGTCTACGGGGCGTACCAGAACATCGGGTACCTCAACACCGACTGGGCGTACCACTACTTCCGCGGAGCCGTCCAATCCGGACGGATCAACATCGGCGTCCCCTACTACACGCGGGGCTTCCGCAACGTGACCGGCGGCACCAACGGTCTGTGGGGCACGGCGGCGAAGACGGCCAACTGCCCGGCGGGTACGCAGAGCCCCTGCGGCGACGGCGCGGTCGGCATCGACAACCTCTGGCACGACCTCGACACCAGTGGCAACGAGGAACCGGCCGGCTCGAACCCGATGTGGCACGCGAAGAACCTGGAGAACGGGATCACCGGGGACTACCTCACGGCGTACGGGCTGACGCCGGCGACCGACCCCGACGACACCATCACCGGCACCTACGCGCGCAACTACTCGTCGGCCCTGGTCGCGCCCTGGCTGTGGAACAACACGAAGAAGGTCTTCCTGTCGACCGAGGACGAGCAGTCCATCGGCACCAAGGCGGACTACATCGTGAACAAGGGCATCGGCGGGATGATGATCTGGGAACTCGCCGGGGACTACGCGTACGACTCGGCCAAGGGTGAGTACTTCATGGGCAACACCCTGACCAACCTGGCCTACGACAAGTTCAAGACGGCTTCGGCGTACGGGGCTTCCCGGGCCAACTCCGCGATGCCGACGACAACGCTGGACGTCGACGTGTCTCTCACCGGGTTCGCCCTCGGCGACGCGAACTACCCGATCAACCCCGAGGTCGTCCTCAAGAACAACTCGACGGTGACCATCGCGGGCGGGTCGAAGCTGGAGTTCGACTACGGCACCTCCGCGCCGGGCAACATGTCGCAGCAGTCCGGCTGGAGCATGTCGGTGACGGCCGGGCACACCGGCAGCAACATCGGCGGGCTGAAGGGCGACTTCCACCACGCCACCGTGACGATCCCGAGTTACCTCTCGATCGCACCGGGCGCGTCGGCCGAGTTCACCTTGAACTACGTCCTGCCGATCGCGTCGCCGTCCAACTACAAGCTGACGATCGGCACCACCACGTACGCCCTGAGCGTGGACCGGGCACGGGGTGGCACACCGGCCTCGCCGACGGCCAGCACCTCCGTGAGCACCTCGGTCAGCCCGTCGGCGAGCACGAGTGCGAGCCCTTCGACGTCGACCGGCACGTGCACGGCGGCGGCGTGGGTCGCGACGCAGGCGTACAACGGGGGCGCGGTGGTCTCCTACAACGGCCACCAGTACACCGCCAAGTGGTGGACGCAGGGCAACCAGCCGGACCTGAACACCGGGGACGGCAAGCCGTGGACCGACAACGGGGCCTGCTCGGGCGGTCCGTCGACGTCCGCGTCGCCGTCGGTGTCGCCCTCGGCCTCACCGTCCCGGTCGCCGTCCACCTCGCCGAGCACGTCGCCGTCGACCTCGCCGAGTGCGAGCGTCTCGCCGACGGCGACCGGCAGCTACCCGGCGTGGACGGCGGGCACCCTCTACACCGCGGGGGTCCGTGTGACCTACGGCGGCAAGGTCTATCAATGCCGGCAGACGCACACCGCGCTCGTCGGCTGGGAGCCGCCCAACGTTCCGGCCCTCTGGCAGGCCGTCTAGTGAGGACGGACAAATAGTTCTCGGCCCGGGTGCCAAGTCCCCTTGCACCCGGGCCGTCGGCGGGTTCACGATGTTGCTGCGTTAATAGTCCGGCAATCAGACGGTGAGCTGGCTGTGATCGAGACTCGGGAGCTGACGAAGGCATACGGGCGCCGCGTGGTCGTGGACGCGGTGTCGATGGCGGTCGGCCCCGGTGAGTTCATGGTCGTGTTAGGACCGTCCGGCTGCGGCAAGTCGACCATTCTGCGGATGATCGCCGGGTTGGAGGATCCCACCAGCGGTCAGGTCATCCTCGACAATCGTGTCGCCAACGACCTGTCCGCCCGGGATCGCGGGGTGGCCATGGTCTTCCAGGACTTCGCGCTCTACCCGCATCTGACCGCCCGCGAGAACATCGCGATGCCGCTGCGGATCGCGCACAGCGGGTCCCGGTCGCTGGCCGACGACATGCGCCGGGTGGAGCAGGTCGCCGGCTACTTCGGCGTGGCCGACCTGCTCGACCGCAAGCCGGGGCAGCTGTCGGGCGGCCAACGGCAGCGGGTCGCGGTAGCTCGCGCCATCGTCCGGGATCCCCGCGCCTTCCTGCTCGACGAGCCCTTGTCGCAGGTGGACGCCCACTTGCGGCTGCAACTGCGGCGGGAGATCGCCCGGCTGGCGCGCCGGTTGCGGGTCACCACCCTCTACGTCACGCACGACCAGCAGGAGGCGCTCGCTCTCGCCGACCGGATCGTCGTGCTGGAGAGCGGTCGCGTACGCCAGATCGGCACGCCGCACGAGATCAGCTCCGATCCCGCCGACGTCTTCGTGGCCGGGTTCGTCGGAGCGGCGCGGACGACCTTGGTCCAGGGCGCGGTCTACACCGATCGCCGCGGGACCTCCGTGCTGGACCTCGGTGAGCAGGCGCTGGACTCGGGCCGGGTGCTGCCCGGGCACCACACCGACCGGGTGACCGTCGCCCTGCGCACCGACGCGTTACGGCCGGTGCCGGTGGACGCCGAGGGCCCGGTGCTGCGGGGCACGGTGTCCTTCGTCGAGGATCTCGGCGCGGAGCTGCTCGTCCACGTCGCGACCGGCCTGGTCGGTGTGCCGGCCGCGTACGCCTCCCCGGACGCGCAGCGGTCGGGCGGCCGGATCGTGCCGCACCAGAGAACGCCGCTGGACGATCTCGAAGAGCCCTTCGGCGAACTGGTCGTCCGTGCCCCGGCGGGCACCCGGCCGCAGGTGGGCGAGGCGTTCGCCGTCGAGGTGGACCTCGACCGCGTCTTCCTCTTCGACCGCGGTGGCGGCCGGATCAGGGCCGAGGCTCAGGCCTGAGTCAGGGCTGGGTGAAGCCGAGGTCGGTGAACTGCGTACGCCCGTCGGCGCTGGTGAGCAGGTCGACGAAGGCGGTGGCGCCGGCCGGGTTCGGGCTGCCGGGCAGCGCCGTGACCTGGAACTCCTGGGCCGCTGCGGCGGCTTCCGGGAAGTCCACCGAGTCGACCTGGCCGATCGCGGCCAGCGCGTCGGTGCGGTAGACGACGGCCGCGTCGACGTCGCCGAGGGTCAGCTTGTCGAGGGCTTCCTTGATGTCGGCCACCTCGACCGGCTTGGCCAGGGTGACGCCCGCCTGGGTGAGCACCTGCTGGGTCGCCGCGCCGCAGGGCACCGCCGCCTGGCAGACGGCGACCTTCACCGTCGCGAGATCGGCCAGCTTGGCGATCTTCAGCGGATTGGCGGGGCCGACCGCCACCACGAGCGGCGTACGCCCCAACGACCGTGGGCTGGCCTTGGCGACCGTGGCGACCGTGACGGCGGGTGCGACGAGCACGTCGACGGAGGTCAGCTGCGACGTCGCGCGCTTGCCGGCGGCGTAGCCGATCACCACGTCGGTGCCGGGATGAGCCTGCTCGAAGGTCGTCTCCAGGGACTGGAGGATCGGCGCCAACGCGGGATCGGCGACGACAGTGATCTTGCCGCCGTTGTCCCGGTCGGGGGTGGCGGGTTTGCCGCAGCCCGTCACGAGGCTCGCAGCGGTCAGCAGGGCGGCGACGACCGCGACGGCCCGCTTCACGCGCGCTCCACCACGACCGTGGTGGACTTGACCACCGCGACCGCCAGGGAGCCGACCTCGAGGCCCAGCTCGTCGACGGCCTCCCGGCTCATCAGGGAGACCACCCGGAACGGGCCGGCCTGGATGTCGACTTGAGCCATCACCGCGTCCTTCACGATCGACGTCACGATGCCCCGCAGACGGTTGCGGGCCGACGACTGCCCGGCGCGTTCGTCCGGATCGCCGCCGAGCGACCGGGCGAACTCCGCCAGGCTCCGGCCGGGGATCATCCGGTGGCCCTGCGGATCGCGGGTCGCCGGGAGGCGACCGGCGTCGACCCAGCGGCGTACCGTGTCGGCGCTCACGCCGAGCAGTTCGGCCGCCTCGCCGATGCGGAAGTCGGTCACGTCGGGCGACTCTACCGGGCTCACCTTTGCGCCGCTCACCTGCGTGTACGGTGATCTTTATGGCGTGCACGGCGTTCGTCCTGGGCGGTGGTGGTGTGCTGGGCGCGGTGGAGGTCGGCATGCTGCGTGCCCTGGCCCGCGCCGACATCACGCCCGATCTGATCGTCGCCACCTCCATCGGGGCCATCAACGGCGCGATGGTCGCGGCCGATCCCACCCCGGCCGTCACCGACCAGCTGGTACGCCTCTGGGCGGCGCCCGAGATGGGGGAGGTCTACGGGGAGTCCATCCCGCGGCAACTGCGCCGGTTCGCCACGCGTACGCACCTGCACTCGCCGCTGCCGTTGCGGCGGCTGTTGGAGAAGGCGTTGCCGGGCAAGTTCGAGGATCTGGGCATACCGCTGCATCTGGGCTCGGTGTGCGTCGAGCGAGCCGCCGAGGCCTGGTTCTCGACCGGCCCGCTGCTGCCGGCGGTGATGGCGGCGGCCGCCGTCCCCGGGCTGCTGCCGCCGGTGGATCTCGACGGGGAGCACTACGTCGACGGCGGCATCGTGAACTCGCTGCCGATCGCCCGGGCGGTCGAGCTGGGCGCGCAGGACATCTACGCCTTGCACGTGGGCCGGTTGGACAAGCCGCTCTCGCCGCCGCAGCGGCCGTGGGAGGTCGCGCAGACCGCGATGGAGATCGGCCGGCGGGCCCGGCTGGCGCGGGATCTGGCGTCGCTGCCGGACGGGGTCTCGGTGCACGTCCTGCCGGTGGGGGAGGGCAACGACCGGGACGACAACCCGTGGGCGTACCGGGACGCGGCCGGCCTGCGCCGGCGGGTCAGTGCCGCGTACGCCGCGAGCCGGGACTACCTCGCCGCGCAGCGGGACGGGGTCAGAAACCCTCCTCGATGACGTGGTACGCCGGGTCGTCGTCGGCCGCCTTGGCCGCCTTCCCGGCCTGCCAGGCGATGTAGAGCTGCACCAGCCCGATGATGATCAGCCAGATCGCGGTGATCCAGACCAGCACGATCAGGGTGATGCCGGGCCAGAACAGCACGACCACACCGAGCGCCACGTTGATCAGGCCGAGCAGGATCGCGCCGATCTTGGCGCCCCGCCCGCGGACGCGGGTGAACCCGGAGATGATCTCCGAGACGCCGCTGAAGATCCAGATGAGGCCGATCAGCAGCGCGATGAACTTCAGCGAAGCGTGCAGGTTGGCCAGCACGACGATGCCGGCGATGACGTAGATCACCCCGGCGAGGGCGCTGAACCCGCGGCTGGCCCCGCCGAGCTCCCGGCCGGTGAGCGCGTCGGCGAGCCGCACGATGCCCAGGATCACGAGCCAGATGCCCAGCAGGGCGGCCAGGACCAGCAGGGTCCGGTCGGGCCAGATGAGCAACACGATGCCGAGCAGGATGGCGACCACGCCACCGATCAGGCTCATCTGCCGCCAGGTGGACAGGATCGCGCTGCGCTCGTTCATAAGGCGAAGATATATCGCTGAATTCCCGCTAAGTGGACATTCTGCGGTATTTACGATTCCGGGATGGAGTCGGTCGAGTTCGTCGTTCTGGAGTTCGCCGATCCCCAGCCCCGCGGGGACTTCACCGCCCGGCTGCGCCGGATCGCGGCCGAGCAGGGATTCCGGGTCGTGGACGTGCTCGTCGTGGCGAAGGCGATCACCGGGGAGGTCACCCTGCTGGAAGAGCCCGGCGCCGAACTGATCCGCGATGTCGACGTGGATGACGTGGTCGCCGATGTGGTGCCCGGCACGAGCGCCGCGCTGCTGCTGCTCGCCCACTCCTGGCGGGTCGGTACGCGTACCGCGCTGCGCGAAGCAGGCGGGCGCGTCGTGCTGGCCGAACGGTTGCCCGCCTCGGCCGCCGGCCGTCTCGTCAGCGGCGCGTGAAAGCCCGCCGGTACGCCGACGGCGACGTCCGCATCGACCGGGCGAAGTGGTGCCGGAAGGTCACCGGACTGTCGAAACCGACCGCCACCGAGACCTGCTCGATCGGGGCGTCGCCGGCCTCCAGCAGAGGCAGGCTGGCCTGCACTCGCCGATCGATCAGCCACCGGATCGGGCTGGTGCCGGTCTGACGGGCGAAGTTGCGTAGGAAGCTGCGCTCGGACATGCGGGCCTGCTGCGCCATCGTGCCGACCGTGATCGGCTCGGCCAGGTGATCCAGCGTCCAGGTCATCGCGCGGGCGATCCCGTCGTCGTCGGTCACGTCGCGTACGCCGACCTCGATGAACTGGGCCTGGCCGCCGTCGCGGTGCGGCGGGAGCACCAGTCGCCGGGCGACCGTGTTGGCGACGGCCGCCCCGTGATCGCGCCGGACGATGTGCAGCAGCAGATCCAGCCCGGCGGCGCTGCCCGCGCTGGTCAGCACGGGTCCGTTGTCCACATAGAGCACGTCCGGCGTCACCTCGACCGCCGGATACCGCTCCGCCAGGAGCCCGGCGTACCGCCAATGGGTGGTGGCCTGCCGCCCGTCGAGCAGACCGGCCCCGGCCAGGGCGAACGCGCCCGAGCAGATCGACACCAGCCGGGCGCCCCGTGCGTACGCCGCCCGCAGGGCACTGGTGAGCGCGGGAGACGGCTCTGCGCGTACATCTGGAACGCCCGGAATGATCACGGTGTCGGCAGCCGCCAGCGTGGCGAGACCATGCGCGGCCACGATGCTGAAACCCCCCACGACCGGGAGCGGAGCCGCGTGCTCGGCGCAGACGGACAGCTCGTACCAGTCGATGTCGAGTTCGGGGCGCGGCAGGCCGAAGACCTCGACCACGCAGCTCAACTCGAACGGAGCCATGCCGGCGAAGGCCAGGACGGCCACCTGGTGCCGGGGCCGGTCGTCGGGCGGGGCCACCTCGATCAGCATGCGATCACCCTCCGGATGCTCATGGCGGAATGTTAGCGGACAGCGGCGATACCGCCACTTCTGTCCGGCGAAGATCATCGGCAGGATTCTCGGCATGAGTGCAGTGCTGAACACCCCGCCCGCCGCCCCCGACGTCGCCGCCGCCCACTTCGCCGCCCGCCTGACCTTCGAGGCCGACGTCTCCGACGTCCACGCCGACCTGACGCTGGGCACGTTCGTGCTGGTGGACTCGCGCTCGATCGACGCCTGGGAGCAGGGGCACATCCCGGGCGCGGTGCACCTGCCGACCGCGTCCATCGCGACGCAGGCGGAGGGCTTGATCGACCGGGACAAGGTCGTCGTGACCTACTGCTGGGGACCGGGCTGCAACGGCGCCACCCGGGCCGCGCTCGCCTTCGCCCGGCTCGGCTACCGGGTCAAGGAGATGATCGGCGGGTACGAGTACTGGGTGCGGGAGGGGTTCGACACCGAGTCGCTCCTCGGCCGGCAGAGCAACGGCGTCGACCCGCTCACCGCGCCCGTGACCGGCGTTTCCTGCGCCTGCTGAGTATCTCGGGAAAAGCTGAACGCGCATCGCGAATGAGCTGTTTCGCTCAAGACCCGAGTACGCCGATGTTGCGACCATCGCTGGCATGACGTCCTATCCGTGCCCGGCCTGCCTGACCGAAGCCTCGCTGGAGTCCGGCTGCCCCGGCTGCGGCCGACCGCCGGACCCGGTGGCGGCCGAGGTCATCCAGCTCGACGCGCAGATCGTGGAGCTGACCGGCCAGGCCGAGCGCGCCCGGCTGGCGTACGCCGACGTGTCGACCCAGCTTCAGGTGGCCCGGCAGCGGCGGGCTCGGCTCGCGGCCCAGGTCTGGGCCTCCGCCCGGCCCGCCCCGGTCCCGGCGCGACCGGCCGGGCCTCCGGCG
>JABFYB010000439.1 GCA_013361475.1 Hamadaea sp. | reverse complement strand
GCCAGGTCGAAGGTGATCGGCCCGTGGCACTGGGCCTGCGGGGCCGGCAACTGCGGCCCGGCGGGCTCGTCGCGTAGCGCGTGGATGTTGCGCGAGAGCATGCCGACGGAGCGCAGCAGCGTGATCGCGAGATGCCCGTCGACCACCTCGTACTCGGTGGGCTGGGTGAGCAGCGCCGCCGTCTCGCCCGCGACAACGAAGCCCGACGCGGGGAACGTCGGCAACGGGAACTCGCCTGGAGAGCCGTCCGGCGGGACTGTGGCGGGACGGGTCACGACCGCGAACTGGCCCTCGGCGTACGAGGCCGTCGAAGGTGAGGATGAGCGGGTGGGCAGGTGCAGCCGCACCCGGTGATCGGAGCAGGGGTTGTCGAAGCTGACCGTCAGGCGTACGAACGGTTCACCGACGCGTAGTTCGACGCGGGTCACCACGGTCACCGGGACCAGCGCCGACGATCGGGCCGGAGCCGGTGGCGCGGCGGCCACCACGGTCGGGCTGACCGGCGTCGCCACCGAGGCGGCCACCGGCCACTCGTAGACCCGCGAGACTTCCACGACGCCGAGCAGCGGCCCGGCCGCAACAACCGACGACGACGTCGAGATCGGCTCGGAGACCAGCAGGTCGGCGGCGGGAGCGGCGTAGTTGTAGCTGTCCCCCACGTCCCCGCCGTCGACGATCAACCCGAGGTCGGCGACGTCGAACCGCAGCACGCCGTTGTCGAGAACGGAGCCGTCGACGGTCACGGGCGAGGAATGCGCGGCAGCGGAAATGGCGGGCCGGACCGACACGTGGCCCAGCGCGGGCACGGTGACAGCGGCGGCGACGACCGAGCGCGGGGCGGCCACGATCCGCATCTGGACCGAGGTGTGGTCGGCGAGGGCGGCCCACACGGCTTCCAGGCTGAATGTCGGGTCGCCGTGCCGGGCCACGTGGAAGGTCAGCTCATCGCCCTCCAGCTCCCATTTGGTGATCTCCTGCCCGTACAGCTCGATGCCGTGGATGCGCCGCAGTCCTTTGGCGATCTCCGCGAGGCCGTCGAGCCGGTCGTCGGCGAGCACGGAGGGACCGGAGGACAGGACCTGGGTCGAAACCGGCACACCGTCGCCGGTCACGAGGCCCGCCGCCGTGTCGAGGTCCAATTCGACCAGGGAGGTCCGCTCGAACGGCGACGGGTTCCAGACGGCGTACCCGTCGTTGGGCACGGCCGCGGTCAGGCTCGCGCCGGCGAGGTCGACGACCGCGCGAGCCAGCTGGTCCGCCTCGGCCAGCCGCGCGGCCACCTGCACCGCGGTCTCGTCACAGCCGCAGCCGGTCACCGAGTCGTGGCACGACGCGTCGATCAGCCGGCTCCACGCCATGTCCAGGAAGCCCTCCACCGGCGGGCCGGTGTGCCACAAGGCCGCGAGTGGTTCGGCGTGCCGCTCGACCGCCCGCTCCGCGCGTCCCATCGCCCGTTTCAGAGGGGTACGCACAGAGATGACCCCGGGCAGGATGTTCGCGCGGGCGTGCGACCGCAGTTCGCCGGTGATCCGGGGTAGCCCTTCGAACCGGGTGGACTGCGTGGCGAAGTATTCGGCGAGCGTACCGAGGCGCAGATCGAGCCCGGTCTCGGCGGACGCGCGGGCGAGCAGGTCGGCGACATCGGCAGCTGGGGCTGCATGGTCGGTGCCGTACATGCCGAGCATCGGGCCGCCGTCCGGGTACCAGGCGCGCAGGTACGCCGCGAGTTCGACGGCGCGGGCGGCTACCAGCGGCGGCGACGCGGTGAGCGAGGCCGCGTTGCCGTAGCCGCCGGGCAGGTATTCGGTCCGGATGACGGTGCCGTCGGGGGCTTCCCAGCCGAAGGCGTGCTGTTCGAGCGACCCCGGCACGCCCCGGAACACGCACGCGTGGGCGAGCCCGGCGCCGGTCAGGATCTGCGGCATCTGCGCGATGTGACCGAACATGTCGGGCAGGTAGCCGACCGGCAGGGCTGCGCCGAGTTCTTCGGCCCGGCGCAGTCCGCGTTCGAGGTTGCGGATGATGTTCTCGCCGGAGCACAGGAACTCGTCGAGCAGGATCTGCCACGGCCCCACCGACAGCTGCCCGTTGGCGACCAGTTCGCGTACCTGGTCGCGGCGGTCAGGGCGGACTTCGAGGTAGTCGTCGACGGCGGCCATCTGCCCGTCGAGCGTGAACCGCTGCCGCGGGTCGGCGGCCATCCGGTCGAAGACGTCGTCGAGCAGGGCCACCAGGCGCAGCCGGAACCGCTGGAACGGCTCGTACCACTCGCGGTCCCAGTGGGTGTGCGGGACGACGATGATCTCCGTCGGCGTGCGAGTCGGCGTCATGCGGCTAGGGCCTCTCCGGAGACGGCGTGCTGGGACGCGCGGACGATGCGCTGGCTGGTGATCAGGTCGGACAGGCCACCGGCGACGCCCGTGCGGACGGATTCTCCGGTGGTGACCAGCGAGTGGAAGGCGGCCAGTTCCCGTTCGAACGCCTCGTCGACGCTGGTGAAGACCGACCGGAGCGGCCCGTCCACGATGGTCAACTGCGTCGGTGCGTTCATCAGGTACGGCGACGGGAAGACCAGTTCGAGCGAGCCGCGCTCGTGGTGGATCGTCACCGTCTCCCGGTACGCCGGATAGTCCGGCAGGTAGTGCCAGTGCAGCGTGTAGCGCCCGCCGTCGGGCAGGTCCCCGGTGACTTCGACGGACGGCTCGGGCACGCCCTTGCGCGGCCATGTGGTCGCATGATCGATCGTGGCGGGCGCCCCGGTGAACAGCCGCAGCAGGGACAGGTCGTGGCTGAGGCTGTTGACGAGGATGCGGTAGAGGCCCTGCGCGCCCGGATCGTCGCCGACGGCCGCACTGACCAGCTCGTCGTCTCGCGTACGCAACGCCGCCAGCGCGGCAGCGGGAACGTCGGAGAAGGATGGCAGGTGGGCGAAGGCGAGCTGCGACTCGCCGCTCGGATGTAGGACGGTGACGTCGACGTGGTGCACGGCCGACGGGCCGCCGATCCGGTCGAGCTCTTCCAGGGCCCGTTCGACGGCCGGGTCGTACTGCTTCATGTAGCCGACCATGAGCCGGTCCGTCTCGGGAAGTTCGGCGATCTCGGCCCGGGTGAGCGCCAGCGGCTTCTCGCAGAACACCGGCAGCCCGGCGGCGAGCGCTTGACCGGCCAAGGCCCCGTGGGATCCCGAGGTGAGCAGCAGGATCGCGTCGAAGCCACCGGCGGCGATCATGTCCGACGCGTCGGCGTACCGGGCGACGTCGAACTCCGCGAGCGCCGATGGCGACAGATCGCTGACGGCGACGACCGAGAACAGGTCGGACCGGCGGGCCAGCATCGGCAGGTGCGCCGTACGCGCGATCGTGCCCAGCCCGGCTATCGCGACGCGGATCATCGGAGTCCCCATTCGGTGAGCTTGGCCCGGTTGGCGCGCTGGTCGGCGAGGATGCGGGCCAGGTCCTGGCCGGTGCCGGGCGCGTCCTGCTCCACGACGAGCCAGCCGGTGTAGCCGATCTCGGTCAGTTCGGTCAGCACGGCAGGCAGGTCGACGTCGCCTTGGCCGATCGGTGGGAAGCCGCCGGCGCGAACCATCGCCGACAGGTCCGCCCCCTCATCGCGTACTCGATGATGGACGAGACGGTCCGCGTCTTTGACGTGGACCTGTTTGATGCGCGGACCCCAGCGCCGCACCGCCGCGACCGCGTCGCCGCCCGCGAGCGCCAGGTGCCCGGTGTCCAGGCAGATCGAGATGTCGGTGAGCGCGAGCAGCCGGTCGGCCTCCTCGCCGGTCTCGATGTCGGTGCCCAGGTGGTAGTGGAAGACCGGCTCGAGGCCGCGCGCCCGGCACCGGTCCGCGGCCTGCTGGACCCGGTCCGCGAACCCGGCCCAGACCGCTTCGGGCAACGCCAGGTCAGGATCAAGGGGTACGCCGGGGGCAGCGAATCGGCGCGGATCGGCGGGGCAGGCGAGGGTGGGCCGGGGAGCGAACCGGTCGTCGTCGACCGGCGCGGCGGCGAACACGTCCAGCGCCGCGTCGAGGTTGGGCAGGTCGGCCGCGAATCCGTCCGGGTCGCCGTAGCGCAGGTCGACCCAGCCGCCGGCCAGGTGCATGCCGTGCCGGGCGAGCCGGTCGGCCAGCTCCGCACCGGTGCCGAGGTAGCCGATCGGGCCGGAGTCGATCCCGGTGTACCCGGCCGCCGCCAGTTCGGCGAGCATCGTGTCCGGGTCGATGATCGGCGCGTCGAGCGAGTAGACGCCGAAGTTGCAGGGGGCGTTGGCGATTCTCACCTGCGCGATGTTCAGAGACACAGCGCGAGCACCTCCGTCGTTGCGGTTTCCAGCAGGTGCAGGCCGTCCCCGGCCGGGATCGTCACCCGGTCGCCCCGGATGACGACGCGGGAGCCGTCCGGCCGGATCAGGACCGTGCCGTCGGCGTCGAGGGCGAGCAGTTCGTCGCCGAACCGGACCAGCAGCGCTTCGGCAGGTCCGGCGTTGATCGCGACCCGGCCCGCCTTCAGTGCGCCGACCACGTCGCCGTCGTCGGCGAGGACCCAGGTCGTGGGGTTGCCGGGCAGCCCGTCGTTGCCGGGGCGGTGAAAGTCGCTGCCGCCGACCGGGATGACGTCGGGCCGCCAGGCGTCCGCCCAGGCCAGTGGCGCGCCCCAGGTCCGGTCGAACCAGCCGGAGTGCCAGATCTCGGCGTGCCGGGGCCGGTGGGTGACCGGCTGCCGCCAGGCGCAGTCGCCGCCGAGTGGATGGTTGATCGACAGGATGCCGCCGTCGTGCTCGACCGCCGCCACCCACTCGTCGACCGGGCGCCGGAAGTCGACCCAGCCGATGGGTCCCCACGCGTTGGCGTGGCCCCGGTCGGTGGTGACCTCCTGTCCCGGAATCAGGTCGATCCCATAGTGCCTGCCCGCGGCGGCCAGCTCCGGGTGATGGCTGACCGTGTTGTGGTCGGTGACGGCGAGGAAGTCCAGTCCCCGTTCGACGGCCAGCGCGGCCAGCTCCGGCACGGTCAAGATCCCGTCACTGTGGACGGTGTGCGAGTGCAGGTCGCCCGCGAGCCACTTCTTTCCCTCCACGGCCGGGAGTTCTCGTCGCGGGCCTCGTGCCGTGACCGGCGGCTGTTCGCTGGTCGGTGGTTCCGGCGTTGTCTTGTCGGAGGTCGTCGCGGTGACGATGAAGTCGAGCCCCGCCGGCGGTACGCGATGCAGCCGCAGCAGCACCTGCCACACCCCCGGTTCCAGCTCTCCCCGCAGGTAGCCGGGCGTGGCCCAGCCGGGCGTGATCGTGTAGCGATCCCTCGCCCCGCCGGACCAGCCGCGGAATCCGTCGGGTCCTTCGCACCCGAGATCGAGCACACCGTGGGTCCGGTCGTACGCCAGCTCGACGGTGAGCGCGGCGGTACCGGGCGGAACCTCGACCGGAACCGAGCGCATGATCTGCTCGGCCCGGTCCTCCATCGTCCAGCGGCCCCGCTGCACGGTCATCGGTTCGCCCCGGTGGGCTGGGCCGGGATCGGCGCGGCGACCAGTTCGTCGTCGCGGTAGAGCAGCGCCCGTCCCGGTCGCGGCACGACCCAGCCGCGGTCGCCGGGCGCGGGTTCGTCGCCTTCGGGCACGACGACCTGCACCGTGCCGGTGTCGCCCGGCAGATCGAGGCTGACCAGCGACGAACTGCCGAGGTTCTCGACCACCACGACCTCACCCGACAGCGCGTTCGCGCGTTCGACCGGCGAAAAGTCGAGATACTCCGGGCGTACGGCGTAGGTGAGCTGCTCGCCTGGCGTCACCGGGCCCGCCGTCTCCGGCAACGGCAGGACCGTCCCCGACACCTCGACTCCGTCGTCGCGCACGGTCGCGGGCAGCAGGTTCATCGGGGTCGAGCCGATGAATCCGGCGACGAAGGTGTTGGCCGGGCGGCGGAACACCTCGACCGGCGTACCCACCTGACGGATGCGCCCGCCCTGCATCACCGCGATCCGGTCGGCCAGCGCCAGCGCCTCCGCCTGATCGTGGGTGACGAAGACCGTGGTGACGCCGAGGTCGCGCTGCAACCGCTTGAGGAACGTGCGCGCCTCCAGCCGCAGCCGCGCGTCCAGGTTCGACAGCGGCTCGTCCAGCAGAAACACCTGCGGCGTATAGGCCATCGCCCGCGCCAGCGCCACCCGCTGCTGCTGACCGCCGGACAGCTGCGCCGGTCGCCGCTCCAGCAGCTCGGCCAGGCCCAGGCCGTCGGCCGTGTCGGCCGCCTTGCCGTGCCGGGTCCGCCGGTCCACCTTCTTGATGCGCAGCGGGTACGCGATGTTGTCGCGCACGTTCATGTGCGGGAAGAGGGCGTAATCCTGGAACACCATCGCGACGTCGCGCCGCCCCGGCGGCATGCCGGTGACGTCGGTGTCGCCGATGTGCACAGTGCCGCCGGAGGCCGACTCGAGCCCGGCGATGGTACGCAGCAGCGTCGTCTTGCCACAGCCGGACGGGCCGAGCAAGGCGAAGAACTCCCCGTCGGCGATCTGCAGGTCGAGGGCGTTCAGCGCGCGTACGCCGTTGGGGTAGACCTTGGTCAGCCCGCTCATGGTGATGGCGGCCATCAGCGTTTGATCCCTCCGTGGAAGCGGAAGCCGTAGCGGGTGCTCACGAAGATGAACATGAGCACGACCGGCAGCGAGTAGAGCAGTGAGAACGTGGACAGCAGCCGCAGGTCGGCCTGGCCGCCCTCGGTGTAGAGGGTGTACATGATGACCGCCGCCGGAGCCTTGTCCGGGCTGCGCAGCAGCAGGAACGGCACCAGGAAGTTGCCCCACACGTTGGCGACCGCCCACACCGCGACGGTGGCCAGCCCCGGGCGGACGACGGGCACCACGATGTGCCGCACGATCTGCAGCGGGCTGGCCCCGAACACCCGGGCCGACTCCTCGTAGGAGGTCGGCGTGGAGTCCATGAAGTCCTTGAGGATGAAGATCGCCGCCGGCAGCAGGCCGCCGGACATGATCAGGATGACCCCGAGCCGGGAGTCGATCAGGTTCAGCCGGAACGCCAGCTCGAACAACGGCACCATCGTCGCCGTCCCCGTCACGATCGACGAGAGCAGCAGCAGACCGTAGAGCAGCGCGTCGCGGCCCGGGATGCGGACCCGGCTCAACGCGTACGCGGCCAGCGCGGCGAACGCGACGACCAGCAGCGCCGTGCCCCCGGCCAGCCACACCGAGTTCAGCAGCGACTCCATCGCGTACGGGTTGTCCAGGAGCGCCCGGAAGTTGTCCAGGGCGAAGTCCGGCATCGACGTCGTGATCCGCGGCGTGCTGTCGAACGGCGCGGTGGCCAGCCACAGCAGCGGGATCGCGAAGAACCCCAGGACCAGGCACAGGAAGACGTAGCGGCCGATCCGGCCGAGCAGGTGGCTGACGGTGGAGTTCACGCCTCCTCCTTCCGGCGTCCCAGCATCCGCAGGTAGACCAGCGCGATGACGAGGTTGATGAGCAGCATGAGGAACGAGATCGCCGACCCGAAGCCGAGCTGACCACCGGACAAGGCCACCTTGTACACGTAGACGGCCAGGATCTCCGACTTCTGCTCCGGCCCGCCCGCCGTGATCAGATACGGCGCGAAGTCGTTGAACGTCCACAAGCTGATCAGCAGCAGGTTGGTCAGGATGTGCCCGCGGATGCGCGGGAACACCACGTCCCGCAGCTGCTGCCAGGTGTTGGCTCCGGCCAGCTTCGCGGTCTCCAGATGCGACGGCGGCACGTTACCCAACGCGGCGCTGTAGAGCATCATCGAGAACGCCGTGCCCCGCCACGTGTTGAACACGATGATCGACAGCATCGGGTGGTCCAGCAGCCAGGCCGCGCCCGGCGTGTGCAGGACCGCGTTCAGCGTCCCGGCGTCGCGGTCGAGCAGCGCGATCCACAGGAACGCCACCACCGAACTCGGCAGGATCCAGGCCAGCAGCACGAACGCCTCGACGATGCGGCGCATCGGGCCGCGACGGTCGCGCAGCGTCCACGCGATCGCGAAGCCCAGACCGGCCTGCCCGATCACCGCCGACCCGAGCACGAACTGCAATGTCAGACCCAGCGACGTCAGGAAACGGTCGTCGCCCAGCGCCGTCGTGTAGTTGTCCAGCCCGACGATCTCCGGATGCGCGGCGGCAAGCCCGGTCAGCCGGTAGTTGGTGATGCCGAGATAGATCGTCCAGGCCGCCGGCAGGACGAGGAACAGCACGATGAGCACCATGCTGGGCACCACGAACGCCGCCGCCCGGGCGCGGCCGAGCCCGGCGGCGTCCGGGGACGCGCCGTCGCGGCGCGCCCCCGGAGTTGCCTCGGTGCCGACGTCCTCGGTCGTGTCAGGACTGGACGTTGCCTGCACCACCGACGATCCCCTCCACCTTCTTCTGATACTCGGCGGCCGCGTCGGCCGCGCTCTTGCCGGACACGACCGCGGCGGTCGCCTCCTGCAACGCCACCGACACCTGCGGATACACGGCCAGCGGCGGCCGGTACGCGGTCAGTGGCAGCACCTTCTGCGACACGAAACTGAGCATCGGGTCGGCGGACAGGACGTCCTTGTTGACGTCCATCCGGGCGGTGATCCGGGCCGCCCCGGCCAACTCGGACTTGACCGCCTCGGCCGAGCTCATGAACGACAGCAGCTCCCAGGCCTGCGCCGGGTACTTGCTGTTGGGGTTCACGACGCGTACGCCGCCGCCGGACATGCTGACGAAGTCCTGGCCCCGGATGCCGCCCCCGGGCTGCTTGGCCGGGATCATCGCGTACCCGACGGTGGTGTCCCGGTCGGCCATCTTCGCGATGCCCGACTTCGGTTCCACGACGCTACGCCAGAAGTAGTCGCCCTCGCCGAGGATGCCGATCTTGCCCGCGGCGAACATCTCGAAGGACTTGTCCCGGCCCTTGGCCTCCTGCTGCAGCTTCGGATCGCCGAGGCCGCCGCCGTACACCTTGGAGTAGAAGTCGAGCATGTCCTTGACCGGCTGGTTGGCGCCGGCCCACTTGCCGTCCTTCCAGATCTCGCCGCCCGCGCCCACCAGCAGCGGCAGCGCGCCCTGCATGGAGGTCGCCTCGCCCATCGCGGTGCCGGCGTTGATCTGGATCGGCGTGACGCCGGGGAGGGTCTTGAGCTTGGCCCCCGCGTCGAGGATGTCCTGCCAGGACTTGGGCTGCCAGTCGGCCGGCAGGCCCGCCTGGGCGAACAGCTTCTTGTTGAAGTAGAGGACGCGACCGTCGGTGCCCTGCGGCACGCCGTACTTCTTGCCCTCGAACGTGCCGAGGCCCTGGACGGACTGCGGGATCTGGCTCCAGCCCTCCCACGAGTCCACTCCGGCGCCGGCGACGTCGGCGAGCGGCTTGATGTAACCGGCCTGGGCGAACTCGCCGACCCAGATGCCGTCGATGGCGATGACGTCGGGACCGGCCTTGCTGCGCAGGTCCAACGCCAGCTTGGTCTTGTACTGCTCGTCGTCGACGCCGCTCGGCACGAACGTCACCTTGGCGGTGACGCCCTTGGCCTTCTGCGCCTCGATGAACTTGGGGATGACCCAGTCCTGGATCCACTGGGCTCCGGCTGAGTTCTTGCCGCCCACGATGGAGTTGGCGGCGATGGTGAGGGTGATGTTCTTCGCGTCCGCGCCGGACGGCTCGTCGGAGCCGCAACCGGCCATGGTGAGAGCGAGAGCGGTGAGCGCGGCGACCGCGCCCGTAGTCGTTCTACGCTGAACTGACATGGTGCTTCCCTTCGGCGACTGGGGTGACTCGAAAGGCTGGCGTTGCTCAGAATGTCATGACAACCTGCCGACGTAAATGACTGCCGGGAAATCTTCACGTAACAGATCGGACGTCGGTGGTTGTTAGGACATCCAGACGTTCAGATGATCAATCTCTTGACGCATAATGACGGCGTGGACGGCCTCGCGCAACTCATCCGGATCGACCGGTCCAGCCCGGTCCCGCTCTATTACCAGGTCGCGCAGCGGATGCAGGAACTCATCGAGTCCGCACAGCTGCCGCCGGGATCCCGGCTGGACAACGAGATCACCCTCGCCGACCAGCTCGGCCTGTCCCGCCCCACCATGCGGCAGGCGATCGGCCACCTCGTCGACAAGGGACTGCTCGTCCGCAAACGCGGTGTCGGCACCCAGGTCGCCCAGCGCCGCGTCAGCCGGCAGGTCGAACTCACCAGCCTCTACGACGACCTCGACCGCGCCCGCCGCCGGCCGCGTACCGAAGTCCTCGCGTTCGAGGTGATCACCGCCCCGGCCGCCGCCGCAGCCGCCCTGCACCTGCCGGCCGGAGCCGACGTGCTCCACGTCGAACGACTCCGATACGCCGAAGACGAACCCCTCGCCGTCCTGCGCAACTACCTGCCCGCCGGGCTCGCCGACATCAGCCGCGACGCCCTCGCCGACCGCGGCCTCTACCAAGTCCTGCGCGACAGCGGCATCCAGATGCGCATCGCGGATCAGACCATCGGCGCCCGCAAAGCCAGCACCGCCGAGGCCCGGCTGCTCGGCGAAGTCCGCGGCGCTCCCCTGCTCACCATGTCGCGGACGGCATACGACCCGGCCGGGCACGCCGTCGAATACGGCGACCACGTGTACCGGGCCTCGCACTACTCGTTCGAACTCACCCTGCTCTCCCGCTGACCCGTCCGATCAGGTCACCAGCCCCCGGCGGTACGCATAGATCACCGCCTGGACGCGGTCTCGCAGGTCGAGTTTGGTGAGGATGCGCGACACGTAGGTCTTGACCGTCTCCTGGCTGATCACCAGCGCCGCGGCGATCTCGCCGTTGGACAGGCCGTCGGCGATCAACCGCAGCACCTCCAGTTCCCGCGGCGTCAGCGGGCCGTCGTCGGGGACGTTCTCGGCCGGGCGGATCCGCGCCGCGTACCGGCCGACCAGTTGCCGGGTCACCTCGGGCGCCAGCAACGCCGCCCCGCTCGCGACCGTCCGGATGCCGTTCAACAACTGCCCCGGCGGGGCGTCCTTGAGCAGGAAGCCACTCGCCCCCGCCCGCAGCGCCGCGTACACGTATTCGTCCAAGTTGAACGTCGTCACCACGAGCACCTTCACAGGCTGCGCCACGCCCACCCCGGCCAGCTGGCGGGTCGCCTCGATGCCGTCGAGCACCGGCATCCGGACGTCCATCACCACGACATCGGGGTGCAACCGACGGGCCAGGTCGACTGCGGCACGCCCGTCCCCGCAGTCGCCCACCACTTCCAGATCGGGCTGGGCGTCGATGATCGTCGTCAGGCCGGTGCGGATCAGTATCTGGTCGTCGCAGACGAGCACCCGGATCGGAGCGTTCACGACGCGCCTCCGGCGGGAATCCGGGCGCGGACGACGAAACCGCCGCCGGCCCGCCGCCCCGCGCTGAACTCCCCGCCGAGCACACCGACGCGTTCACGTAGCCCGGCGAGGCCACGGCCGCTCCCACCCGGAGACGAGGTGACCGGCTCCCGGCCGTCTGTGCTGACCTCCACGATGATCTCCTGGGGTGCGTGGTGCACACGGACCGCCGTGCGGCTGCCGTGGGCGTACTTGAGGGCGTTGGTCAGGGCTTCCTGCACAACGCGGTAGGTCGCGACCTCCGCGCTGCCGGCTGTCTGCTGTGGACTGCCCTCCTCGACGAACTCCACCGGCTGGCCCGCCCGGCGAGTCTGCTCCACGAGGTCACGCAGTTCGCCGATGACGGCCGGCCCGAGCGCGCCCTGGCCGCGCAACCCGGCTGCCGTGGCCGGCTCCGCGTCGTGGTCGGGGTTGAGCAGGTCGAGCAGGTGCCGCAGATCGGTGATGGCCCGGCGGCCGGTGTCGCTGACCGCGGCCAGGGTCTGATCGAGGCGTTCCGGTGCCGCGGTCAGATACCTCGCCGCTTCAGCCTGCACGACCATCGCGGTCACATGGTGGGTCACGACGTCGTGCAGTTCCCGGGCGATGCGGGTGCGTTCGGCGGTACGCGTCGCCTCGGCGATGTGGCGGCGGCTTTCGGCCTCAGCCGCCCGAGACAGGCGCAGCCACGCCCCCATCCCCCAGGCGATCGCCAGCACCAAGTAGAAGGAGACGAATCCGGCCAGCCCCTCGCCCGAACCACGCCGGTCGAGAGCCACCGCCAGCAGCGCGTACGCGACGGTGCTCAGGACCACCGCTGCGCGCCGATGACGTCCCAAGTGGACGGAGGTGCTCAGCAGCGCGATCGGGAGGGCGGTGCCCGCGACGGTGTGGAAGCCGAGGAACTGGTCGACGGCGAAGCCGAGGGACACCAGCGCGAGACAAGCGGCCGGCCAGCGGCGGCGGACGGCCAGCGGAAGACTCTCGAGGGCGATCACGACCACAGCCGTCGCGTCGAACGGCTGGTCCGGCAGATCGCCGAGCTGCGTCCCGTTGCTGTGGAGCGCCGGGATCACCGACGCCACGGCGAAAGCCAGCGCCAACGGGAGATCCCGGACCGTGACGGGCCACCGCCGCCACAGGTCCAGGATCCGCACGCGGTCGATCACCGGGCAAGACTAGCGGTCGCGGCCATCCCGGCGGCCCGCCCGCGCAGCGGCACCAGCCGGCCGCGACGCCGGGCCACCCACAAGAACACGCCGGTCGCCACCAGTCCGGCCGCCAACGCGTACAGGCTCGCCTCCGGGCCGAAGTCACCGCCGCTGACCGCGGTCGGCCCGGACAGGACGCCGTGCAGCAGCCCGTCCGGCGCGCTCTGGCCGGAGACGCCGGTGCCGAAGATCCCGCCCTCGGCGAAGTTCCAGGCGAAATGCAGCCCGATCGGCACCCACAGGGTGCGGGTCGCGGCGTACGCGGCGCCCAGCATGCCACCGGCTTCGACGGCGATGGCAAGCGTGCTCCAGACGCCGGCATGCGGGTTGAACGCATGCGCCAGGCCGAACAGCAGACCGGTGAGGACCAGCGCGAACCAGGTGCCGATACGCTCCTCGACGAGCCGGAACAGGACGCCACGGAACAGCAACTCCTCCGTCACCGCGGCAGCGGCCGTGACACCCGCCAACGCGACCGCACCCGACACCGAGCCCCAGCCGTCGACCCGGTAGCTGCCGGACAGGGCGATGATCGCGATGACGGCCGCGAACATTCCGATGCCGATGACCGCACCCCGGCCGAAGGCGGCACCCGCACCCTTCAGGGCCACCTCGCTCGGCTCGCGCCGTTCGGTCCGGCGCACCACCCAGGCGTACGCGAGAAGCGACAGCGCCGCGGTGGCGACGCCGAGAGCCAGCGTGGGCCACACGTTCCACTGCACCGCGCCGACGGCGGCATTGCCGGCGAACGCGACCATCGAGACGGTCACGAGCTGCGCCACCAGTCGCATGAACAGTCGCATGACGAACCTTTCCCCAGATCCCGCGGCCGGAGCGCCGCGGCTGCCCTGAACGCTATGGATTCGCGGGCCCGGAATCGTCACCGTGCGGCGGACAGTCGCCGGTAGCTCTCCCGGGGGACAAGTACGCCCGGCTTGGCCAGTGACCTGGGCTCCAGGGGAGCCCGCGCCATGCGCATCACGGGTACCGCGCGTCGCATTACTCATTCGAGCTGATGTCGTTGTCGAGCTAGCCTTCCTCGTGGGCATCGACGGCATCATCCTTTGCGACTGTTTCGAGACCGATCGCGCACTTGCGCCACCATTCCCGCTGGTCCGCAGAGGCTGGTACTTCACCGGGGCACCCGGTTTCGAGGGACAGGACGACGTCCGGCGCGACGAAGTCCTGGAGTGGGAGCGGACCGCCTGCGAGCATCCGTACCTGCACCTCGTCGACAACAAGCTGCGGCGACGCGAGCTGCTGGAGGCGATGGACGACCACGGTGGCTTGGCGGCGTTCCCCGCCATCCTGGCAGCCCTGCCGCACGGCAACGACGGCGACTGCCTCCCGCCCGAAGAGGCCGCCCGATGCCTGGCCGAGCTTGACCGGCTGAACGACCTCATGGCTCCCAGCACCATGGCGGCAGTCGTCGACGCCGACCGGGGAACGATTCTGTTCGGCGCATCGGAGCCTGAAATGGTGGGATTCCCCCGTCGGCTTCAGCCACTGACGCACATCCGCATCTACACCGACGGCACGATCCACGGGCTGACACCCGAACCCGGCACAGCACCGACGACCAGCTGGCTCGAGCCGGACGCCGTCGTCCGGGTCAAGCACATGGACGGAACCATCCTGTTCGAGTCACACGACTTCACCCAGGAGCGGTCTGGGGACGACTGGACGTTCCGCGATGCGGCGACCGGCGCGACCGTACGCCATTCGTCCCCATCGCGTGGCCATGGCCCGACGACGCGCTGGCGGACGAGGCACCACGCCGATTGCGCGTCGAGACCCGACCCATCGACATCGCCTACTGCTTGAAGGGCGTCGGTCGCCTTCGCGAGCTGTTCGAGACATCCACGCGTACGGGTCGGCCCATCTACTGGGTATGACACGAATATCT
>JABFYB010000129.1 GCA_013361475.1 Hamadaea sp. | reverse complement strand
CTGATACGCACAGCGGAGTGCCCTGGCAGCGTGACGATGCCGGCGGCGGTCAGCCCGGCGGCCTGCCAGGCGGCGGCGTGCGCGTCGGCCCGGTGGTAGCGCAGCGTGCCGAGCCGATTCAGCAAGGTCGCGCCGTTGTGCGTATCGAACGGCTCGAAGGGCGGAGCCATCGCGGCCAGCGCATGACCGTCCTGGGTCTGGGCCCACGTGGCCGGGTCCTGGGCGACGGCGAGCGCCCGTCCGGCGAGGTCGGCCAGCCGGGCGACCGGGAAGCCCGCCCACAGCTCGGCGGTGACCTTCGCGTGCAGCTCATAGACGGCCTGGACGAAGGCCCGACCGCGGTCGGTGGCCTGGAACGTGCCGTCTTCGGCGATCGTGAGCATCCCGCGTTCGGCCTGGCCGGCGAGGATCTCGCGAGCCTGGGCGAGATCGCCGTAGCGGCGGACCGCGGCGAACTGACCGGCGGTGACCACGCCGTCCGGCCGGCCGAGCCGCGTCCGCAGGTCCACGAGGTAGCCGGTGGCGGGCGGGCCGCCGTACGCCTCGCTCAGCTCCCGGCCGCCCATCGACCGTCCGGCCAGCATCGTCTCGGCGAAGACCCGGTCGATCGCGGGCGCGACCAATGCGGCGTACGCAGCCGGTGCGAGTTCCTCCACCGCAGGAGCGTAGCGGTGCGTGGGATTGTCGGACCGCTGCAATAGGCTTCCGGGGTGACTGACGCTCGACTGTTGCTGCTGGACGGACATTCGCTCGCATACCGGGCCTTTTTCGCGCTGCCCGCCGAGAACTTCTCGACGACCACCGGGCAGACGACCAACGCCGTCTACGGCTTCACGTCGATGCTCATCAACGTGATCAAGGACGAGCGGCCGACGCACATCGCCGTGGCGTTCGACGTCTCCCGGCAGTCCTTCCGCACCGAGCAGTACGCGGAGTACAAGGCGGGCCGGTCGGAGACGCCGGAGCAGTTCAAGGGCCAGGTCAGCCTGGTGCACGAGGTGCTCGACGCGCTCAAGATCAGCCACGTGCAGCTGGAGGGCTACGAGGCCGACGACGTCATCGCCACGATGGCGCGGCAGGGCCGCGAGGCCGGCATGAAAGTGCTGATCTGCAGCGGCGACCGGGACGCGTTCCAGCTCGTGACCGACGACGTGACCGTGCTCTATCCGCGGAAGGGCGTCTCCGACCTGGCCCGGATGACGCCGGAGGCGGTGCTGGAGCGTTATGGCGTCGGCCCGGACCGGTATCGCGACCTCGCCGCGCTGGTCGGCGAGTCCAGCGACAACCTGCCCGGCGTGCCCGGCGTCGGGCCGAAGACCGCCGCCAAGTGGATCGACCTCTACGGCGGCATCGACGGCGTCGTGGAGCACGCCGACCAGATCAAGGGCAAGGCCGGCGACAGCCTGCGCGAGCACCTGGCCGGGGTGATCCGCAACCACCAGCTCAACCAGCTGCTGGACGACCTCACCCTGCCGCTGGCGTTGGACCAGACCGGCTGGACCGGCTGGGACCGGGAGGCGGTCCACCGGGTCTTCGACGCGCTGGAGTTCCGCGTCCTGCGCGAGCGGCTCTACCAATACCTCGAGATCACCGACGAGCCGGAGGCGCAGGCCGGCTTCGACGTCACCGGCGAGGTCATGCGGGCCTCGGGCGCGCTCACCGACTGGCTGATCGCGCAGGCGGGCAAGCCGACCGGCGTCGCCGTCAGCGGCGTGTTCGGCCGGGGCACCGGCAACCTGACCGGCATCGCGCTGGCCACCGACGAGTCCGCGGCCTGGTTCGACCCGTCGGAGGTCGACGCGGTCGACGACGAGTCGTTCGCCCGCTGGCTCGGCGACCCCGACCAGCCCAAGGTGCTGCACGACGAGAAGCCCGCGCTGCTCGCGTTCGCTGCCCGCGGCTGGCAGTTGGCCGGGGTCACCCGTGACACCGCGCTGGCGGCGTACTTGGCCCGGCCCGATCAGCGCAGCTACGACCTGGCCGACCTCTCGGTCCGCTACCTGCACCGGGAGCTGCGGGCCGAGGCGCCCGACGACGGCGGCCAGCTCGCCCTCGACTTCGGCGACACGTCGGCCGCCGACAGCGCCGCCGAGGCGTTGATGCTGCGGGCGCGGGCGACCCTCGATCTGGTCGACGCCCTGGGCGCCGAGCTCGACAAGGGCGACCCCGAGGCGCACGGCTCCCGGCTGCTCGCCGAGGTGGAGCTTCCCCTGGTCAAGGTGCTCGCCCGGATGGAGCAGACCGGCATCGCGGCCGACACCGACTACCTCAGCGAGCTGGAGGCGTTCTTCGCCGGCGAGGTCAAGTCGTCCGCTCAGTCGGCATACGGGGTGATCGGGCGCGAGTTCAACCTCGGCTCGCCCAAGCAGCTGCAGGAGATCCTGTTCACCGAGCTCAACCTGCCGAAGACCAAGAAGATCAAGACGGGCTACACCACCGACGCCGACTCGCTGCAATGGCTGTACGCCGAGACCGGTCACCCGGTGCTCGAACACCTGCTGCGCCACCGCGACGTCGCCAAGCTGAAGTCGACTGTGGACGGCCTGCTCAAGTCGGTCAGCGAGGACGGCCGCATCCACACGACGTTCTACCAGACCGTCGCGGCCACCGGCCGGCTGTCGAGCACCGACCCCAACCTGCAGAACGTGCCGATCCGCACCGAGGAAGGCCGGCGCATTCGCCGTGCCTTCATCGTCGGGCCAGACTACGAGTCGCTGATGACGGCCGACTACTCGCAGATCGAGATGCGAATCATGGCCGACCTGTCCGGCGACGAAGGCCTCATCCAGGCCTTCACCTCCGGCGAAGACCTGCACACCTGGGTGGCCTCGCAGGTGTTCGAGACCGACCAGATCACCGCCGACCACCGCCGCAAGATCAAGGCGATGTCCTACGGGCTGGCCTACGGGCTGTCCGCCTTCGGGCTCGCGCAGCAGCTCGGGATCTCCACCCAAGAGGCCAGCGGCCTGATGGAGGACTACTTCGCCCGGTTCGGCGGCGTACGCGACTATCTGCGGCGCGTCGTCGAGCAGGCGCGCCGGGACGGCTACACCGAGACGATCCTGGGCCGACGGCGGTACCTGCCCGACCTGACCAGCGACAACCGGCAGCGCCGGGAGATGGCCGAGCGGATGGCGCTCAACGCCCCCATTCAGGGATCAGCAGCCGACATCATCAAGATCGCCATGCTGCGCGTCGACGCCGCCCTCCGGGACGAGCAGCTCGCCTCCCGCCTGCTGCTCCAGGTGCACGACGAACTCGTCCTCGAGATCGCGCCAGGGGAGCGGGAACGGGTGGAGACGTTGCTGCGCCGCGAGATGGGCGGAGCGCATCAGCTGTCGGTGCCGCTGGAGGTGTCGGTCGGCGTCGGCCGCGACTGGAACGCCGCCGACCACTGACCCCCACCGCGCCAGCCGCGCCGCGCTTGCGCCCGGCGCG
>JABFYB010000434.1 GCA_013361475.1 Hamadaea sp. | reverse complement strand
GCGCGTCCAGCCGCTCGGCCAGCTCACTCAGCCGCCGAGGCGGCACCGGCCCCAGCACATCAGGCCGAAGCGCCAGCAACCCGGCCAGCTCCCCCTGCCCCAGCCCCGCCAGCCACTCCAGCAGCGTCCCGTCCACCCGCCCATTGTCGCAGCAGGCGACCGAACCCACCCTCCGGAAAACCCGACTCCGTCAGTCGTCCCGCCCCGGCGACGGCGTTCGGACTACGAAGCCGTTGGCCAGAATTTGGGCGGATTCATCGCAGGGTCGATCACTCGAAGCCGACCTCCAACGGTGGGATCGACTCCTCGCAAGGTGATCAGGCGTGGTCCACCGGCCTCTTCCAGCACCGACAGGGCACTCGGCAGGCCCGCTGCCACCGCCGCGATCGCGACGCCCATCCCGACCAGCCCGGGGTGTTTGTGCGGGTACTCGACCCGATGCAGGCGGGACGCCGCGATCGCGGCCACCTCCCGAGGTCTCTGCATCTGGCGGCCGTCGTTTGTCAGCACCACGTGGAACCCCTCGGCCGCGGCCCGCGGATACAGGGCTTCATCCCGCGTGCCGGACCAACCAGGAAGATCCGGCAGGTGGACGACGTCGTGGCTCAGCACGAAGCTCGTCAGGACCTGGTGCAGAGGGCGGGGGACGTTCTCGTCAAGCAGCAGCCTCACGCTGTTCCCTGGGGGGTTCGTAACTGTCGACGTAGGCGGCGAAATCAGCTGCGTCCAACGCCGCGACGGCGGACACGTTCGGGTAATACTCCGCGATCCGCTCAGCCGGGACACCGTCCCGCAGCAGCGCCGCGATCTCGTCGTACGGCACGCGGGTGCCTTCGATCACCGGCATACCGCCACGGACGGCGGGATCGACCGTGACATGATCCCGGGGACGCAACAGATCCGGAATGTGCCGCCCATCGCGATAGAACGGCCGCAATACCTCGACCAGCTCATGGATGACGATATTGGCCTTGCGGTGGACCAGGTCAGTGGCCTGCCCCTGCTCGACCAAGTAGATCGTCGCTCCATCGGTCACCAACTGGTAGGCCGACAGATGCTCACGCTCCTGCAGGTCGTCTCGGAGCGTGTCCAACGCTCGACGGATCTTCTGCAGGGAAGCGTCATTCCGCAGCTTCACACAGGTACGCAACGCCACCAGATCTCGAAATGAGTACAGCACCGGACGCACCGGCGAAATCTCCGGCACCAGCACCGCCCCACGACTCGTAACGGCCTTACGCCAGTGCGCGAGCTGACGAAGCGTGGCGCCTGACAAGGCCGCCGCCAGCTTCGGACTGTAGGACACAGGCTCCACCTCCCTCGACCTGACCCGGTCACGCCATCATCGCAAACATCCCCCTGATTCATTCACCCTTACCCGTCTTGATCAAGGAGTCGGCACGCATATGCCGGGTCCCGATCAGCGGCCGGTCTCGCGGAGAACGTGGCCGCGGCTCACCCGGAGATCTCGGAGGAGCGCCGTGATCCTCGTTCCTCCGCGGCGAGGAAGCGCCGGAAGGAGGACTTGTCGGATCGGGGGCGGGCGAGGGTTGCTTTGGCCTGGGTTTCCGTGTCCGGATCGTCGGCGAGCCGGCGGAGGATGTGATCGGGGGTGGCGGGGGACGTGGCCAGCCACCAGCGGACGTTGACCGACCGGTCGGCGGCCAGCAAGCGCAGGTCGTCCTCGTTCAGGAGGGTGTGGGCGGCCATGGCGGCGCGTACCTCGGCGCGTGGGTCGCGGACGAGGCGGTCGCGCTGCTCCTCGGTCAGCCGGGGGTTGTGCACGGTGGCGGCGCGGACCGAGGCGTCGGGGTCGGCGACGAGCGCGGCGAGCGCTTCGCCGTCACGCGTACATTGGGCCAGCGCCGCGCGTACGGAACGGGCGGGGTCGCCGGTCAGGCGGCGGGCCGTGGCGGCTCCCAGGTCGGCGCGCTGGGCCAGGCAGCCGCGCAGGTCCTTGTCGCCGGCGGCGCAGATGAGGTCGATGGTGGCGGCGTCGAGGTTCGGGTGGTCGGGCACGTCCAGCCGTACCGACCAGTGCGGGTCCCGGGCGAGGACGGCGAGGGCTTCGGGCGGGCAGGCGGGGTTGCCGACCAGCGCCTGGCGGGTCCGCAGGTCCTTGTCGGCCGCGAGGACCACCAGCACTTCGGCGGGCGCGTCCGTACGGGCGGCGACCACCCGGCGGACGGACGGGGAGGCGTCGGCGGCGAACAGTCCCAGCAGGTCGGCGGCGGCCTGCGGATCGGCGGCGGCCTGGACCCGCGCGCTCACCTTCTTGGCAGGCACCCACACCCCTTGTCGCCATCACCCGGCGGAGGAAGCACCTCCGGACACGACGAAACCGCCTGACAGGAGCCAGGCGGTTTCGTCGGAGATGGTGCGCCGCCAGGGACTCGAACCCCGGACCCGCTGATTAAGAGTCAGCTGCTCTAACCAACTGAGCTAGCGGCGCAACACGGATAACTGTATCAGCCGCCGGCCAGTGCCCGCACATCAGCCGAGCCGCTCCCCCAGCCGCTCGTACGCCCCCAGCACCAGGTCCCAGAACCCCTTCACGTCCACGGAGGTCGCCACAAGCGCGTTCGCGTCCCGTCCGCGCAGGTTGAAGTCCGTGACGGTCATCCCCCGCGTGTACAGGCCGGCGGTCTCCACGTTCACGACGGCCGGTACGCAGGTGAACAGCGAGGGGTCGAGCACGTACGCCACCGCGCAGGCGTCGTGGATGGCGGGGCCGCCGTCGGCGGTCACCATTCCGTAGAACCGGGCCGCCGGCACCAGCAGCTCCGACAGCCGGCCGAGCGGGCGCATACGGTCGAGTACGCCGGTCGTGACCAGGGCGGACAGGGTCACGTCGAGCCCGAGCTGACGTACCTGCCAGCCGGCCTCGAAGACGATGGCGGCGGCCTCCGGGTCGGCGAGCATGTTGAACTCGGCGGCCGGGTTGTGGTTGCCCCTCGTGTACGAGCCGCCCATGATCACGAGTTCGCGGGCCCATTCCACGACGCGGGGCTCGCGGCGTACGGCGAGGGCGATGTTGGTCAGGGGGCCTACCGCGATCAGGGTGATCTCGCCGGGGGCGGCACGGAGGGCGTCCACGATGAAGTCCACGGCGTGGCCGGCCGAGACCGGGCGCGTGGGCGCGGGCAGGACGGCGTCCCCGAGTCCGGTGGTGCCGTGCACGTGGGCGGCGCGGACCGTACGGTGCAGCAGGGCGCCGGCGCTGCCGGGCGTGACCGGCACGTCGCCGAGGTCGAGGAACTCCCTGAGCGCGAGGGCGTTCGCCGTGGTCAGCTCCAGGTCCACGTTGCCGCCGACCGTGGTGACGCCCACCACGTCGAGGTCCGGGGAGCCGGCGGCGAGCGCCAGGGCGAGCGCGTCGTCGATGCCGGGGTCGCAGTCGATGAGAACTTTCTTCACACCACAGGACAATACGCACGAAT
>JABFYB010000045.1 GCA_013361475.1 Hamadaea sp. | reverse complement strand
CAACTGGATCAAGGTCGACCTCGGCTCGGCCCAGACCGTCGGCCGGGTGCTGCTGCACTGGGAGTCGGCCTACGGGCGCGCGTACCGGATCGAGGTCTCGACCGACAACAGCGCCTGGACCACGGTCTGGTCGACCACCACCGGCAACGGCGGCCTCGACATCGACGCCTTCACGCCGGTCAGCGCGAGGTACGTGCGTATGACGGGCGTCACGCGCGCCACGTCCTACGGCTACTCGCTCTGGGAATTCGAGGTGTACGCGAAATAGCAGCGACCCGACAGGGCGGACTCCCTCCTGGGAGTCCGCCCTGTTCCCTACCGTGAACCTATCCGATGTGGACGGCTCCACCCGGGACGGTCGAGTTGGTCCGGTCCCGCCGGATCATCACGAAGGTGATGACCGCGGAGACCGCCAGCAGGACCGCGCTGACCGTGAACGCCACGTTGTAGCCGTGGATCGCGCCCAGCGCCTGGTTCTGCGGGGTCGGACCGCCGTTGTCGACGATGTAGTTCGCGACGGCCGTGGTGAACACCGTGTTGAGCACGGCCACGCCCAGCGACCCACCGACCTGCTGCGAGGTGTTGATCATCGCGCTGGCCACGCCGGCGTCGTGCTCGGACACGCCCGACAGCGCGGTGTTGCCCAGCGGCACGAAGCAGCAGGCCATGCCGACCGCCATGATGACCAGGGCGGGCATGATCAGCTTCGGGTAGGACGAGTCCGCCTTCAGCTGGGTCAGCCACAGCATGCCGCCGGTCGCGAGCAGCGCGCCGACCGTCATCATCACCCGCGGTCCGACCTTCGGCAGGATCGCGCTGCCCAGACCGGCCGTGAGGATGATGCCGGCCGAGAACGGCAGGTACGCGACACCGCTCTTGAGCGGCGAGTACTGCAGCGTCCCCTGGAAGTAGTAGGTCATGAACAGGAACATGCCCATCATGCCCGCGCCCAGGGTGACCGAGGTCAGGTAGGAGCCGCCCCGGTTGCGCTGCAGCACGACGCGCATCGGCAGCAGCGGGTGCTCGCTCCGCACCTCGACGACCACGAACGCGACGAGCAGCACGGCCGAGATCGCGAACAGGGTCAGCGTGACGCCCGACGTCCAGCCGTCCTCGGCGGCCTTGGTGAAGCCGTAGACGAGGGTGACCAGACCGGCGGTGGACAGCACCGCGCCGGGGATGTCGTACTTGGTGTTGCCGTGCGCCTTGCTCTCCCGGACGATCGGGATCGCCAGCAGGATCGCGATCGCCGCGACCGGGATGTTCACCAGCAGGCACCAGCGCCAGTCGAGGTACTGGGTGAGCAGACCGCCCAGGATCAGGCCGACGGCCGCGCCGCCGCCGGAGATGGCGCCGAACACGCCGAACGCCTTCGCCCGCTCCTTGACCTCGGTGAACGTCACCGTGATCAGGGACAACGCCGCCGGGGCGAGCAGTGCGCCGAAGACACCCTGGAGCGCTCGGGCGGCGAAGAGCATGGCGCCGTTCTGAGCCACACCGCCCAGCGCGGACGCGAGGGCGAAGCCGGCGAGGCCGATGAGCAGCACACGCTTACGCCCGGCGAAGTCGGCGATGCGGCCGCCGAGCAGCAGCAGGCCGCCGAAGGCCAGCGTGTACGCCGTGACGATCCACTGCCGGTCGGCCTGGGAGATGTTCAGCGCCTCCTGCGCCGACGGCATCGCGATGTTCACGATGGTCGCGTCGAGGACCACCATGAGTTGCGCGATGGCGATGACGACCAGGGCCAGCCAGCGCCGGGGGTCCGGCGGGTGCGACGCCGCTTGACCGGCGTCGACCCGGGACGAGGTGCCGACGGAGGTGGGCGCCGTCGTGGTGTCGTTGGACATGAATGTCCCTTCCCGTTGAGGTGTGAGATGGCGGCCGAGAGCGCACGCGTCCGCCGCCGGACCCGGTCAGGCTAGAAGCCGTGTCCGACAATTAGATTTCGCTGGATTGAAGGCGATATTTCAGCCGGCGGACCGTCGCAGCACGGGCAGCAGCACGTCATCGACCACGTGCACCGCGTACGCCTCGGCCATCGGGCCGCACTGCCAGGTCTTGTGACTCACGATCATGGCGTGCATCACTTCTTGCAGAGTCTGGGCGTCGGTGCCCTGCGGAACCTCGCCCCGGGCGATCGCCCGCTCCACGATGGTGGTGAACAGGAACGCCTTGGACTCCAAGATGGTGCGTTGCAGCGCCTTCGCCAGGGCGGGCGTGTGACCCGCCGCGGTGATGAGGCCGGTGATCACGTCGCCGTCGGCACGGTTCGCGGCCGTGCACGCCCGGTCCATGAGGTCGAGCAGGTCGCCGCGCAGCGACCCGGTGTCGACCGGGGGTGGCTCCTCGCCGAAGTGCTGGACGATCGCGTCGACGACCATCTCCGGCTTGTCGGCCCAGGTCCGGTAGATGGTGGCCTTGCTGGCGTGCGCGCGCTCCGCCACGTGGTCCATCGTCATCCGGTCGTAGCCGACCTCGGCGAGCAACTCGAAGACCGCCTCGCAGATCGCCTCGCGGCGACCAGCCCCCCGGCGCGAGACGGGTCGGCGCACGTCGACGTCCGGCTGCGACATGGTGTCGGTCATGGCTTCCCCTCCCCCTTCGAGTCACGGTGTACGAAACCGTTCCGTACACCGGACTTTAAACCCAAGATCGGCGATCACCCAACGCCCGACCGAGTGACGATCACCACGGACGCGCCGAGCTGGGATTCCATCGGCGCTTCCGGCTCGACTAGCATCACTGGCTCACCCCCCAGGAGCTGCGATGACGGATCAGACACCCCGGCTTGAGGCGTACCAGTCGAAGCGAAGCAGGACCGCCGTGTGGCTGGCGCTCGGCGTGGCAGTGATCACTGCGGGCCTCGTCGGAGGTCTTCTGTTGATCCCCCGCGCGGACCGCGCCGAACCGATCGCCGTGCCCACCGCCTTCGCCAGCCCCAGCGCGGCCGAGACGCCGGCGGCGCGAGCGACCGAGGCGGCGACGCGGAAGGTGACCCTGCCCGCGAAGCTGCTGAGCCAGCCGCGCTTGACCGACGCCACCCTCCAGAAGCTGGCCGACAGCATGACGCTGCAGTTCAAGGACACCGCGCCGGAGACCGAGGACGCCGTCTCGGGGTTCTACGGCAACCTCGCCAAGCAGAAGCTCACCATGGTGATCGCGATCGACGCGCCCGTCGGCAACCCCGCGTCCTGGGCGAGCGGCATGACCCACGGCCTCAAGACCAGCCTCAACGCCGGCCCGTTCCACGATGTCAACCCCGGCCCGCTCGGCGGCAGCGCCAAATGCGCCGACGCCAAAGCCAGCGGGATCACGATCGCCGTCTGCCTCTGGGCCGACCAGGAGACCTACGGCGTGCTCGGGTTCTACTACCGCACCTCGGCGAGCGTGACGAGCGACTTCGTCAAGGCCCGGGCGGCCGTCGAACTCCCCACCCCCTGACCGCCG
>JABFYB010000762.1 GCA_013361475.1 Hamadaea sp. | reverse complement strand
GGCGTCGTAGATGAACGGCATGGCGCCGTACTGGTGCTGACCGGGCAGGAAGAACGCCGAGAAGGTCGGGTCGGCCTTGTGCTTGTCCGACAGCTTCTGGACGGCCGTCATGAGCTCGGCCCAGGTGGTCGGCGGGGTGGTGACGCCGGCGTCGGCGAGGATGTCCTTGCGGTAGATCACCGCGCGGAGGCCGCCGTAGTAGGGCACGCCGTACAGCTTGCCCTGGTAGGTCGCCGAGTCCTGGAGCGCCTTGACCCACGTGCCGGAGTTGGCGAACTGGTCCTTGTCGGCGGTCAGGTCGGCGAACGCGCCGTTGCCCATGTACAGGCCCATCTCGGTGGTGCCCAGCTCGATCACGTCGGGCGAGGTGCCACCCTGCGCGGCGGCGTCGAACTTGGTGAGGTGATCCGCCCACGCCTGGTAGGCCACGGTCACCTTGACGTTCGGGTACTCCTTGTTGAACTCCGCGGTGGCGGTCTCGACGGCCTTCGGCCACAGGGTCTGCGCGTCGACCTGGAGCCAGACGGTCAGGTCGCCCTTGGCGTCCTTGCCGCTGCCGGAGTCCTCCTTGCTGCCGCATGCCGCTGCGGCGAACAATGTGGCTGCCGCCACCGCCGCTGCGATGATCCTTCTCTGCATTCCATCCTCCCTGGACAGGTGGCGGTACCTGGATGCTGTCGGATGCTGCTGGACAATCGGTGGAGATGACTGAACCGTGCTGGACCGCTACGCTGGCAGAAACCTCCGCCCTCGTCAATGTGGGTGAAGGAAATCGTCATTAACCAGTTACGAACCGCGGGTTACAGGAGGTGGCGCGGTGACGACCACACCAGTCCGGCCGGAGAATCTGGTCGCCGCGGTCCGCGCGGTGCTGCCCTCGCTGACGCCGTCGGGCCGCCGGATCGCCGAGCTGATTCTGCACGACCCGGCGATGGTCGCCGCGCACACGATAACCGAGTTGAGCGCCGTGTCGGGGGTCAGCGAAGCGACGATCGTGCGTACGGCGCGGTCGCTCGGCTTCGCGGGATATCCGCCGCTGCGGCTGGCGCTGGCCGCCGCGGCGGCGCATACGGAGGACGGCGACCGGCTCGTCCCCGGTGACCTCGGCCCGGACGATCCACTGTCCGACGTGATCACCAAGGTCACCCGGGCGGAGACCGAGGCGTTGGCCGACACCGGCCGGCAGCTCACGCCGGAGCAGTTGGCGCCGGTGGTCGACGCGATCGCCAAGGCGCGCCGGGTCGACGTGTACGGCGTCGCCGCCTCCGGCCTGGTCGCGGCCGACATGGCGCAGAAGCTCCTGCGCATAGGCATCCTGAGTCACGCCTTCTCCGACGCCCATCTCGCGCTGACCAGCTCGGCGCTGCTGCGTACGGGGGATGTGGCGGTCGGGGTGTCCACCTCCGGGGAGACGCCGGACGTCCTCGAACCGATCCGGCGGGCGGCCGCCGCCGGGGCGTACACGGTGGCCATCACCAACAATCCGCGGTCCACTCTGGCCGCCGCGGCCGCGTTGACGCTGGTCTCCGCGGGCCGGGAGACGGCGTTCCGGCCGGCCGCGCTGGCCAGCCGGATCAGCCAGCTGCTGGTGGTCGACTGCATCTTCGTCGGGGTCGCCCAGCGCACCTTCGAGACGTCGCAACCGGCGATACAGGACACCCGCGACGCGGTCAACCGGTTCGTCGCCGACTCCCGGGCGCGGCGACGCCGCTGAATGTGACCCGCCCGTTGCGTACGCCATCGATACTGGACAGTGCAAGGTCTTCAGCCAGATCCGCATCGTGGGCGAGAGGGGAACCGGCATGGGCGACGGCGATCGGCAGGGGCGCCGCTGGCGCGGCGGCGGCGGGGGCTGCGGCACCGGCGGCGGTTATTTCATCGGGTTCATCGGCGCGGCGGTCTACTACATCCAGCAGGCCGACGGGTTCTGGGAAGGCGTGGTGGGCGTCCTCAAGGCCATGGTGTGGCCCGCGTTCCTGGTCTACGAGGTGCTGAAGTTCGTCAGCGCCTGAGCAGCCGAAGCAGGACCACCGAGGAGTGACGCGCGGCCAAGTCCGCGGGTCACTCCTCGGTCTGCGTGGCGAAGTCGGCCACGAGCCGGGGGAGCAGGCGGGCCAGGGCGGCCCGGTCGGCCACCGGCCAGTTCCTGGTGGCGTCGGCGACCACACCCCGGCGGAAGTCCTGGATCCGGCGCAGGGCGGCGTCGCCCGCCTCGGTCAGCACCAGCAGCGACCGCCGCCCGTCGCGTTGATCGGCCTGTCGCCGGATCAGCGACGCCTCCAGGGCCAGCGCGGCCAGCCGGCTCGCCCGGGGCTGGTCGACGTCCAGCACCGCCGCCGCCTCGCCGACGGTCAGGCTCTCGTCCCGATCGGCGGCGGCGGCGACGGCGTCGAGCAGCTCGAACACGGAATCGGGCAGCCGTCCGGTCGCGTCCTCGCGTTCCCCGGTGCGTGCGGACAACCGGGCCAGTGCCCGCCGCTTCTGCGCCCGGCGGAGCGCCACCAGCGCGCCTTCGATCGCGGCCACCTGCTCGTCCGCGGTGAGCTTGTCAGCCATGGCACTCCGATGCATACTCGAAGACAATTAGTTGTCATCATACATGCATCTGGGGGCAGGCACATGAACGCGTCCAAGCCGATCGGCTATTGGCTCCGGCATCTTCACAATCTCCTCGAGGAGCACCTCGACCGGACCCTGGCCGACGACTCCGCCGGTCGGTCGGTCATCCGTCGGCAGTGGCAGCTGCTCGCCACGCTCAGCCGCGGTGCGCGTACAAGTGAGGAGCTGGCCGCGGCGCTCGCTCCGTTCTGGACCGGCGCGGCGGAGGACCCCCGGGCGGCGATCGCCGACCTCGCGGACCGAGGCTGGACGCGGACCGACGGCGACCTGATCAGTCTGAACGAGACCGGCCGCGAGCTGCACGCGCAGCTGGCCACGCGGGTGGAGCAGGCCCGCGCCGTCGTGCTCGGCGACCTGACGTCCGACGACTACCACCAGACCGTGCGCTCGCTTCAGGTGATGGCGGCGAACGTCGAGACGGCCCTGGGCAATCCGGCCCTAACGCCGTCGCCGGTGTCCTAGCGTGGGAGGCATGGCAGCCAAGGCTTTGGTGAACTCGCTGACGCGAGCGCAGCAGGATCTGCTGCGCGAGACCGATCGCGACAACCTCGCGCTGCTCGACGAGGACGGCCTGGTCGAGCTGCACACCCGGATCCGGCGCGCCCGGGACAAGCACGTCGGCCTGTATCGGCGGGAGGCGGCGTCGAAGGTCGCCACCGTCGGCGGCCGGGGCAAGGCGCACGCGAAGAACACCCGCAACCGGGAGACGGCCGAGGTGTTCGAGGACGCGCTCGCCCGGGTCAGCCGGGCGCTCGCCGCCGCCGCGCGAGCCAGCGCGAACGCCCTGCGCGCCGAACGGCTCGCGATGGCGCGCGCGGCTCGCTCGGCACC
>JABFYB010000194.1 GCA_013361475.1 Hamadaea sp. | reverse complement strand
CCACTTCGCGGGCGTACGCTCCCGGCTCGCCCGCATCGCCGCCTGACTACCTACACAGCGCTGGATCAGGGATCTCGGTCGAATCTTGGGGAAAGATTCGACCGAGATCCCTGATCCAGCTGTAGTTCGTGGATCAGCGGAGGGACTGGACGGGGACGCGGTGGAACTCGATGCGCTCGTTCGCGCCGAAGTCACCCGTCTCGTAGAGGACGCCGACGGTGTTGGCGTCAACCTGGACCAGGTCGGAGTAGGCGGCGGGGAGACCCGAGAGGGCGAGCGCCGGGGTGAAGGTCACGCCCGAGTCGTGGCTGATCCGGATCGTCAGCACCGCGCGGGCGGCCGGGTCGGCCGGACCCGAGTACAGCAGGGGCGCGTTCGGGCCGCGGAGCTGCAGAACGCTGCCCTCCACGACGGGACCGGCGATGGTGCCCTGCGGGTGGAACGGCTTCACCAGCGTCGCGCCACCGTCGGCGCTGTACGCGTCGGCCCGCGTACCGGGGGCGGTGCCGTTGTGGTCGCGGGTGTTGAAGTAGACCCGGCCGTCCGGTAGCTGCGTCGCGGTCGTCTCGTTGACGTTGACGTAGTTGTCCGGGTTGTCGTCGACATAGCCGATCTGCCAGGTCACGCCGTCGTCGTCGCTGTACAGCGAGTGCCCGCCGTAGTACTTGGCCTCGGCTCCGGTGTCGGCCGACCCCGCCGGGGGAGCGATCGAGTGGTTCGCCGGGACGACCAGGCGGCCCTTGTGCGCTCCGACGGTCAGCCGGGTGGCGTGGCCGGGCGCGGTGGCGTACCAGCGCCAGTTGGCGAGCTTGGTCTGCGCGGTGATCTCGGTGGGCGCGGACCAGGTGGCCCCGTCGTCGTCACTGTGCTGGACGAAGACGCGCCGGGACTGTTCCGCGGTCACCTCGCCGCGCAGGATCATGGCCTCGGTCGCGGTGCCCGCGTTGAAGGTCGTGAGCAGGACGATCCGGCCGCCGGTGGTGACGACCGGGGCCGGGTTGCCCGCGGTGTTGTTCGCGTTGTCGTGCACCACCTGCAGCGGCCCCCAGGTGCAGCCGCCGTCGGTGGACCGCTTGAGCACGGTGTCGATGTTGCCCGCGTCGCCCAGGCCGCCGACCCGGCCCTCGGCGAAGGCCAGGACGTCGCCGTTGGCGGCGGTGATCACGGCGGGGATGCGGAACGCGCTGTAGCCCTCGGTGTTCGCCGTGTACGGCGTCGAGGTGACGCATTTCGTCTGGTCGGAAGCGGTGGCCGGCAGGACGCTCGCAGTCAGGGCGCCGGCGGCGAGCAGGCCGGCGCCGGTCAGTTTCCAGATGCGCAAGGGTGGACTCCCTCCGAACGGGACATGGGATGTCCCACGTTTCAGCGACGTTAGGCCTGGATGTCGGAACGGTCAAGAACAACTCTGGTGGACATCCCACGTCGGACATAGGATGTCCGGCGACCCACTCCCTTCCCGAAAGGCACGAGATGAGGTACGCACGCCGCGCGGCCGCCCTGGTCGGCGCGCTGGTGCTCCTGGCCGCCGGGTTGGCCGCCCCGGCCAGCGCCCAGGATCAGGGCACGCCCTTCTTCGACGAGCAGGTCATCTATCCGCAGAAGAGCATGGGCTACTTCTGCTTCCGCATCCCCGCCCTGGTCCGGGCGGCCAACGGCGACGTCCTGGCGTTCGCCGAGGGCCGCGTCAAGGACTGCGGCGACGACGAGGACATCGACATCGTGCTACGCCGATCCACCGACAACGGCCGCACCTGGGGCCCGCTGCAGGTGGTGTCGGAGGGCAACGGCAGCACGCACGGCAACCCGGTCCCGATCGTGGACCGGAACACCGGCCGTGTCGTGCTCGTGAGTACGCACAACGGCCCGGCGCCGTGCACCAACGGTTGCCTGCGACTGCCCTACGTGCAGGCGAGCGACGACAACGGCGCGACGTGGTCCGCGCCGCGGCTCATGTCGGAGGGAACGAAGCCGGAGTGGAACTTCTGGTACGCCACCGGCCCGATGCACGGCATCCAGCTCACCCACGGGCCGCACGCGGGACGGCTGATCGTCGGCGCGAACCACGAGACCTACGACGGCGTCGGTGACCACCTCTACGGCACGCACCTGCTCTACAGCGACGACAGTGGCGTGACCTGGCACATCGGGGCGACGAGCGCCTTCACCGACGGCACGATCATCGCCCAGGAGGTGACCGTCGCCGAGCTGCCCGACGGCCGGATCTACGCGCTCGCCCGGGAACGCGGCACCGACCCCGGGCACCGGGCGGTGGCGTACAGCGGCGACGGGGGCGAGACCTTCGACCGTCCCTTCTCGACGATCGACCTGTCGATGCCCGACGTGCAGGGCTCGGTCCTGCTCTCCGGCGATCGCCTGCTGTTGTCCGCGCCGGCGCATCCGGTCGCTCGCGAGGTCATGGCGGTTCGTGCCTCCTTCGACGGCGGGCTCACCTATCAGCCCTGGCAGGAGGGCAAGGTCTTCTGGTGGGGGCCGTCGGCGTACTCGGATCTGGTCCAGCTGGCCGATGATCTGACCGGTCTCGCGTACGAGGCCGGGGTCGCGACGCCCTACGAGTCCATCCGATGGGCTCGGTTCGACGACGCGTACCTGGCGACGCCGAACGGGACACCGCCGGGGATTCCCGGACCGCCGGCACCCGGACCGACGACGCCGGACGCCTCGTACAACGCCAACGTCGCCTACGTCCGGGGCGGCGCCTCGGTCACCGACGGCCGGTTCGGCGAAGGACTCGCCCTGGACGGCGTGGACGATCGCGTCGAGGTCCCGTTCGACGAGTCGATCGACCTCGGCGGCGACGACTTCACCCTGATGACCTGGTTCCGGTACGCCGACACGACCGGCAACCACTCGCTGCTGTGGGCGTACCGGACGGGGAGTGGCACGACTCCGCAGATCTGGCTGCGCGCGGAACCGGGGTCCAACCGGATCCGGGCGCTGATCATGGTCGACCGCTTCAACGTCACCGTGCAGTCCGCCGGGGCGTACAACGACGGGGCGTGGCACCACGTCGTGCTCCAGCGGGTCGACGGCCAGTTCAAGCTGGGCATCGACGGGGCGACGGTCGCGTCGGCCGCCGTACCGCCCGGCTCGGTCACCGACGGCAAGGAGTTCGGCGTCGTCGGTCTGCACATCGGGCAGCGGGTCGACGGGGCCGACCGGTTCCGCGGCACCCTCGACGAGGTACGCGTCTACAAGCGCGCCCTGTCGGCCGAGGAACTCGACCTGATCCGTACGCGTAACCTCCCGATCGGCGGCCGGCTCGGGCTGCGGCTGCCGCTCGACTGCGTCACCCCCGCCTGATTTCGGCTGCAGATCACGGTTACGCAGCCTTCCGGAGCTCGGGAAGCATGCGTAACCGTGATCTGCAGGGGGCGAAGGGCGGGGTCAGGGGGTGGATTCGGCGCGGGCGATGCGCGCCTTGACTCCGCGGAAGTGCTGCCGCATCGCCTCGGACGCGGCGACCGGGTCCTGGGCGCGCAGCGCGTCGACGATGCGCCGGTGGTTGGCGACGATGTCCTCCATCACCGAGTCGGGCGCCCCGAGGATCGGCTCGACCTGGTGGTAGACCTGCCAGAACAGGTCGATGAGCTGGAGCACCAGCTCGTTGCCGCTGCTCTCGTAGAGCAGGGCGTGGAAGGCCCGGTCGGCTTCCAGGTCGGTCTGCATCGCGGTGACCAGGGCGTCCAATGCGGACAGCCGGGACGCCGTGGTGGTGCCGGCGACCCGTGCGATCAGGCCGGTCTCCAGGATCTCCCGGATCTCGACCAGGTCGTGCAGCGCCTTGACCGCGCCTTGGGAGCCGGACCGGATCCGGAACTCCAGCGACGGGCTCAGCACGTCCAGCGACGCCTTGCCGACGAAGGTGCCGAAGCCGTGCCGGATCTCGACGATTCCGAGTGCCTGCAGAGCCCGGACCGCCTCGCGTACGCTGTTGCGGCTGGCCCCGAGCAGGTCCATGAGCTGCGGTTCGGTCGGCATCGCCGCACCGGGGACGAGACCGCGATCGTGGATCAACGCCACGATCCGGTCCTGAACGGTTTCCCCGCTGCGCCTGGCCATGTGACCCCTCCCGACATCCCACCTTGTCGGTACAGCAATTTACACCGCGTACGCGCTTGACGGCGGGCCGTGGTTTACCTAGTTTCGACACGTGAGGCAGGACATCCCATGTCCTACGACCACTACTTCGTTGAGGTATTCATGAACCGAATCCATTACGGCGGCGACTACAACCCCGAACAGTGGTCGCCGGAGGTCTGGGCCGAGGACATGAAGCTGATGACCGACGCCGGGGTCTCCCTCGTCTCGGTCGGCATCTTCTCCTGGGCCACCGTCGAGCCCGCCCCCGGCGCGTACGACTTCGGGTGGTTCGACCAGGTGATGGACAACCTGGCCCAGCACGGGGTCGGGGCGAGCCTGGCCACGATGACCGCTTCGCCGCCGCCGTGGCTGTCGGTGAAGCACCCCGAGATCCTGCCCGAACGGGCCGACGGCACCCGGCTCTGGCCGGGCTCCCGGCAGCACTACTGCCCGTCCAGCCCGATCTACCGCGAGTACGCCGGCCGCCTGGTCGAGCAGCTCGCGCAGCGGTACGGCGACCATCCGGCGCTCAAGATCTGGCACATCGGCAACGAGTACGGCTGCCACACGCGGCAGTGCTTCTGCGACGTCTCGGCCGAGGACTTCCGGCGCTGGCTGCGCGATCGCTACGGCGACATCGACGCGTTGAACGAGAACTGGTCGACGACGTTCTGGTCGCAGCGGTACTCCGACTGGGCCGAGATCTTCCCGCCCCGGGCGACGCCGACCTTCGGCAACCCGGCGCACAAGCTGGACTTCGCCCGGTTCAGCGACGACGCGATCCTCCAGTGCTACCTGGTCGAACGCGACATCATCCGGCGGCACACGCCGGAGGTGCCGGTCACCACGAACTTCATCGGCCTGGTGCACAAGCCGATCGACTCCTACAAGTGGGGCGCCGAGCAGGACGTCGTCAGCCTCGACAGCTACCCCGACCCCTACGATCCGCGGTCGCACGTCGAGGCCGCGTTCGGCTACGACCTCATCCGCTCGGTCAAGGGCGGGCAGCCGTGGCTGCTCATGGAACAGGCGCCGAGCGCGGTCAACTGGCGGCAGCGCAACGCCCCCAAGGCCCCCGGCCTCATGCGGCTGTGGAGCTGGCAGGCCGTCGCCCAAGGCGCCGACGCGGTGCTGTTCTTCCAATGGCGCCAGGCCGTGGGCGGCGCCGAGAAGTTCCACTCGGCGATGGTCCCGCACGGTGGGCCGGACACCCGGACTCATCGGGAGGTCCAGGCCCTGGGCCGGGAACTCGCCGCGGTGTCCGAGATCTCGGGCTCAGTGGTACGCGCGGAGGTCGCGATCCTGCACGACTGGGACAACTGGCGTGCCGTCGAAGGAGACGCCCATCCCGGCGTCGTCGACCTGCTCCCGGCGCACCGGGCACACTTCGACCCCCTCTTCGACGCGCACGTGACCGTCGACGTGGTGCACCCGGCGACGGATCTCTCGGCGTACAAGCTGGTCGTCGTCCCGAACCTGTATCTCCTGAGCCAGGACGTGGCCGCGGCGTTGACCCGCTATGTCGCGGGCGGCGGGACCCTGGTGGTCTCGTTCTTCACGGGCATCGTGGACGAGCAGGAGCGGGCCTACCTGGGCGGGTATCCCGCGCCGCTGCGCGAGGTGCTGGGCCTGAAGATCGACGAGTTCTGGCCGTTGCCGGTGGGCGGTTCGATCGGCCTGGACGGCGGCACCGGCACGATCTGGTCGGAGTGGATCGAGACCGAGGGCGCGCAGACCGTCGCCACCTTCACCGAAGGCGAGCTGGCCGGCCGTCCGGCGATCACCCGGCACGAGTACGGCGAGGGCGTGGCCTGGTATCTCGGGACGCGGCCGAACCCGGCGCTGATGCGCAGCCTGCTCGACCGAGTACGCGCCGAGGCCGGCGTCGAACCGGTCCTGCCGGGGTTGCCCGACGCCGTGCAGGCGATCGTCCGCCACGGCGCGGACGCGGAGTATCTGTTCCTGCTCAACCACTCCGCGGATGCGGTGACGGTGACACTGCCGTCGCCGGCGGTCGACCTGGTCGGCACCGATGCACCGGGGACTCCGGTGACGTCGGTGTCGCTCGGCGCTCGCGGAGTCGCGGTGCTCCGCCGCTGACGCGCCGCTTTCCTTCGCTCTACCGCGCCCTTTCGGCGCTGGATCAGGGATCTCGGTCGAATCTCGCGTGATGATTCGACCGAGATCCGTGATCCGGTGCGGAGGAAAAGCGCAAGAAAAGGGCTCGCCCGCGTGGCCACGGGGGAAGCCATGCGGGCGAGCTACGCCGCAGACGTTACACCTATGCCGCGTCCCGCGCCACGGCTGCAACCGCAGATACCGTTTCCACTTTTCGCGTTGTGAGATCTACGGTGAAGATCCCGCGATCGTCCGGTGTATGGCAGATCACCTGGCCCCTGGGATTCAAGCGATCATCGGCCGTAAAGCGTTCGGAAAGCTCGCTTTCAGCCGAGTCCGAGCCGGCGTCCGCCGCGATCAAGAGTGCGGCGATCTCGTCGGCCAGGATGACCCGGGGGTCCTCAGAGGACACGTCATCGGCGAAGTCGCCCGTCATCGCGCCGAAGGCGTCCCACAACAAGATCTCCTCGCGATGCCGATGGGCCAGCTCGATCAGGACGTAGTCGAAGATGAACCATGGCCCGCCGATCGGCAGATCCGGCCCGATGCCGTAGTTCCAGGGGTCGACCTCGCCCCGGCGGAACGCCGTCCACACCTCGGCCGCCGTGGCGAACGGCGCCCCGGTCGCGGGTCGCGGCATGTCCTGGACGTCGAAGGGCCAGTCCGACGCGGGGTCGAGCTGGCTGTCGACCCAGACCCAGCGGTCGCCCGTCCAGTACTCCACGACGACGTGGTCGTGGTGATAGTTCTCGCGGAAGTAGTCGGCGAAACCGATGCGGCTGCGGGCCGGAATGCCGTGCTGCCGCAACCCGGCCACAGTCAAGAGGGTGTAGTCGCGGCAGCAGCCGAGCACCCGATCGGTCGTCGCGCGCGGCTCGGCGAGGGCGTACGGGTGACGCTCCTGGTCGGTCGCCAGGATTCGCTCGACCCAGCGATTGTTGATCTCCAGGAAGTGCTCGTCGGGCAGCTGCTCACCGGAGTGTCGATAGTGGATGACGGTGTTCCGGACGGCGGCGGTCAGCCCCGGGATGTCGGCCGGCAAGGCGTCGAGCAGGGAACCGAAACGGCCCGGATCGGTGTACGCGGAGTGCGAGGCGTACTGGTTCATCGGAGGATCCTTTCGATCGGCTGGGCGACGTAAGCGAAGGGGTCGTCGTCGCCCGCCTCGTCCAAGCAGGTGAAGTAGATCTCGCGGGACGGCCCGAAGGGGCTCAGCTCGGCGTCGCGGACGAACCGGGCGACGGCGTCGTACGCGTGCAGAATCCGGGGGTACAGGCATTCGCGCTTGGCGACGGTGGCGTACGCCTGGATCTGGGCCGGCTCCACCCGGATGGTGATGTTCGCCGTGGGCTCGGCCGGGCCGGTGAACGGTACGCACACCTCCACCGGCGCCTCGCTGTCCGGGGTCACCATGCCGTGATAGATCCACCACTCGTCCCGGCCGAACTGGAGCCGCCCGGTGTCACCGCCGCTCGCCGCGAGGTGTTCCCGGATCTCGGCGGCGGCGGTGCTCATGGTGTCGACGAGGGTGGTCTGGTCGACTTCGCGGCGGATCGCGGCGACCTTCGTCTCCGGGGTCGACCGGGTCGCCACCCAGTACTCCGGGCGCTGCGGATCGGTGCTCAGCCACTCCGACCGCAGATAGTCGACCAGCTCCCGGCGTACGCGATGCTGCTCCTCCTGGCTGTTCCACCACCGCAGCACCCGGCGCTCGATGCCGTCCGCGGCACCGGGCGCGCCGTCGATCACCTCGGCCACCGTCGCCAGCGGCATGTCGAGGCGGCGGAGGAGCGAGATGAGCTTGGCGCGCTCGATCTGCTGCGGTGCGTACAGGCGGTAGCCGTTGGACGGGTCGACCTCGGCCGGTGGCAGCAGCCCGGACAGGTCGTACAGGCGCAGCGCCTTGTGAGAGAGGCCGGTGCGGCGCGCGAACTCGCTGATGGTGAGGGCCGTGCGGCGGGTGTCGCGGTGCATGGGGCAAGTCTGCACCCGGCCCCAGGGGCAGAGTTAAGCCAGATTCAGTACGCCTCGCCGACGACTTCCTCCGGCGTGTGCTCGGCCGTACGCGCACCGGCGTTGAGCCGGGCCCAGAACACGCCCTCGCCGATGCCGTGCGCCATGAGCTTGCCGAACAGCAGGAAGGCCAGGACGCCGACGGCCAGCACGGCCGCGCCGACCCAGAACGGCGACGCGGGGGTGGAGTGCTCGACCAGCAGCCCCGCCACGACCGGGGCAGGCGCGGCCGCACCCCAGCGGACCAGGTTGAACGCGCCGGTGGCGACCCGGCGGTCGGCCGAGCCGAGGCCCAGCGCGAGGTCGGTGAGCAGAGCGTTCGCCAGACCCATGCACAGCCCGGAGATCACCAGGATGACCAGCTTCTCCGGGGTCGTCGTCGACAGCGCGAAGCCGACCAGGCACAGCAGGAGCCCAGTCAGGGCGATGCCGACCGTCTGCACCGCGCCGATGCGGTGGGCCAGCCGGTGCCCGATGCCGAGGATGCCCACGGCCAGGCCGAGACCCCAGCCGGTGAAGGCCAGTCCCAGCGGCACGACGTCGAGGTGCAGCGCGAGTGGGGCGTACCCGAGGACGATGAAGAACGCGAAGTTGTAGGTGGCGGTGACCGCGCAGAGCGCGATGAACGCCTTGCGCTGGAACGTCTGCCCGATCGCGGCCAGCTTCACCGGCGGCTGCTTGGCCGGTTCGCGCAGCCGGGTCGAGGCGACCGCCAGCGCGATCAGCATGAAGACGCCGCAGGCGAAGAACGGGAGCCGCCAGGAGACCTCACCGAGCAGGCCGCCGATCAGCGGGCCGGTGGCGAAGCCGAGGCCGAGCGCGGTCTCGAAGAGCCCGACGACCCACTCGCGGGACTTGGCCAGGGCGATCATGATGACCATCGCGGTCGCGAAGAACATCGCGTTGCCCAGGCCCCAGACGCCGCGCAGGGTGGCGAGCTGACCGATGTTCTGGCTGAACGCGGCCAGGATCGCGGCGAGGCCGACGGTGGTGACCCCGGTGATCAGGACCTTCTTGAACCCGAACTTCCCGGTCGCGAGCACGGCCGGGATCATGCCGAGCCCCATGACCGCGATGTACGCCGTGAACAGCAGCTCGACCTGCCAGGGCGACACCCCGATGGCCTCGCCGATGGCGGGCAGGATCGGGTCGACCACGGCGATCCCGGCGATCGCCAGGTACGCCGCGATGGCGGTGGCGTAGATCGCGCCACGGTTGGGTTCGTTCCGCCGTTGCGACATCGGCGCGCCTCCCGAAGAATATCTGTATCGTACAGCTAACTAACCTGTATCATACAGCTATGTCGGACCGGCGGGAACTCGAGACGATCGAGATGGAAGTGGCGTTGCTCATGCGGCGGGCCGAGGCGACTCGGCGAGCGGGCGATCAAGCCCCGCACCGCGCCCTCGACCGGGCGGCGTACCTGCTGTTGCGAGGGCTGGCCGAGCACGGCCCGGCCCAGATCAACGCCCTCGCCGAGGCGCTCGGGCTCGACGGCTCGACGGTGACGCGGCAGGTCAGTGCGCTGGAGCGGGACGGGCTCGTGGAACGCAGCCGGGGACCACAGGACGGCCGCGTGATTCTGGTGAGTCCGACCCCGGCCGGGCTCGCTCGGGTCGAATCCGTACGCCGTGCCCGGGTCGCGCTCTACGAACAGATCCTCGCGGACTGGGACGACGCCGACCGGGCGGCGCTGGGCCGGCTGCTGACGCGGCTCAATCAGGACATGGACGCGGTCATCCGCGCCCGTTAGGTCAGCGAGCGCGGGGCCGCTCGTAGCCCGCCGGGATCGTCATCGGCCACGTCCAGCTCGGATCGGGCCGGTAGTCCGTCCACGTCCCGTCGAACGGGAACTCGCCCGCCTCGATGACCTTCGTCATGCGTACGCCCTCGGCCCGCACGGCGTCGGGATCGGGCACCCAGTAGTGCTCGGGGAAGGCAAGGCGCTCGGAGAACTCGTCCTCGTCCTTCCACGACCACGTCCGGTCGGGCCACACCCAGATGTCGAGGTCCTGGTCAGTGGTGTCGACCCCGGCGAGCTCGCCGTCGGACCAGAGGACCGAGGGCTCCTCGAGGTTGACGTACCAGCCGCCGAAGTTCTGCCGCCCGTCCCAGAAGAACCACACCGAGTGGGCCGAGGCCGGTCCCGGGGTCTGCGGCGGGATGAACATCAGCATGTCCGGCCCGTAACGCACCATCGGCCGCAGCTCTTCGCGCCGGGTGATCCACTCCGCGTAGGGCATGTCGCGGATCCCCTCGCCGGCTTCGGAGAGGCTGATCAGGATCGGCGTGCCGTGCGCGATCCAGAGCAGCAGGCCCCGCTCGTCGTGCTGGACGACCCGGGCCAGCTTGAGGAAGACCAGGCGCTCGCCGACGAACCCGCGATGGAGGAGGAGCTGACCCGGCGCGAACACCTGTCCAGCGTAGTCGATCTCACGGGATGGGAGGTGCCGCGTCTGGTGTCCGTTTTCCCAGGTCAGAACCGGTTGGGGGCTGAGACACATTTAGTAATTGCCCCTGTACAACGCGTAATCGAGTCGCCAGACTGGTCGGATGTATTCGGGGGAGACAGCGACGCAACGAAGCGGATGGCGCTGGGTGGGCCGGGTGGCCCGCCGGGAACTGCCGGCCGCCCTGCAGATCCTCGCCGCCGGCGGGCTGGCGACCGTCGTGGCGGTGCTGCTCGGCTTCGACAAACCGATCGGGGCGCCGCTGTTCGCGATCACGACGCTGGAATTCGTGTGCGCGCGCCATCGGCGGGCGATCGCCGTGTTCTTCTTCGGCCTCGGCTTCGGGCTGGCCATCGCGGCGGTCGCGTCGGGATACCGGTCGTTCGACCGGATCGTGCTCGACCTCGTCGTGGGTGTCGCGGTCGCGATGGTCGTCGCGTTCCTCACCACTCCCCGCAACGCGACGCGCCAGGTGAACGCGTCGCTCGAACCACTGCTGAACACGCTGACGGTGAACGTGCGGACAATCGCGGGCGCGCTGCGTACGCGGGACGCCGAATCGGCCCGGGGCGCCGTCTACGCCCTCGTCGACACGGAGAACGACCTACGCCGCCTGAACGAGGTGCTGCTGGCGACCCGGCGGTCGGCGGCGATCACGCTCTGGACGACCGGGCAGGACCTCGACGCGTACGCGGCCACCGCGCGCGAGATCGGGTACGCCGTCCGCAACATCCGGGTGATGGCCCGGCACGCCTGGTGGGGCGTACTGCACGGGGGCGAGCCGGTGCCAGTGGCGTTGCCGCCGATGCTGGAGTCCCTGGCCGACGGCGTCGGGCTGCTGCGTGACGAACTCCGTCGCGACGGCACGCTCCGGGTGGCGCAGCCGCAGCTCGTCTCGGCCGCCCGCTGGATCGACGTGATGCGGAACGAGCGCCTCGGTCTGGCGAGCGCGGCGGTGGCGGCCGACGCCGACGCGGCGGTGCTGAACCTGCTGATCGCCACCGGCATCCCGCTGGCCAAGGCGGATGCACTGCTCAACCATGGCAAGGCGGAGGCGGCGCTGACCGAGCGGCGGTTAGAGACCGCCCTCGCCGCCTGACCTACCTCGGCACCGGATTGGCGGCGGATCCCGGAGCTGGATTTGGCGCTGGATCAGGGATCCGCGTCGAATCTTGGACCAAGATTCGACTGAGAACCCTGATCCAGCGCTGACTCAGGCGCCGGGTCGGGGCTGGGTGAGGGCTGACTCAGGCGCCGGGTCGGGGCTGAGTCGGGCGCTGAGTAGGGTGAGGCTGACTCAGGCGAGGCCGTGGCGGACGGCGTACAGGGCCGCTTGGGTGCGGTCGTCGACCTCCAGCTTCATGAGGATCGCCGAGACGTGCGTCTTCACTGTCTTCTCGGCCAAGTGCAGCTCACGGGCGATCTCGCGGTTGGACCGGCCGAGCGCCAACTGCTGGAGGACTTCCCGCTCGCGGACGGTCAGCTGATCCAGCCGGTCGCCGGAGACCCCGGTGCTCAACGCGGCGGCGATGGCCGGCGGCAACACGACGTGTCCAGCGTGGACGGTGCGGATCGCGTTCGCCAACGCGGCCGGGTCGACGTCCTTGGCGACGCAGCCGGCCGCGCCCGCCCGGATCGCGGGGAGGACCGAGGGCGCGTCGGTGAAACTGGTGACCACCAGCACCTTCGCGTCGCTGCCCGCCGCGCGGAGCCGTTTGATCGCCTCGACGCCGTCGACCCCGGGCATCTTGAGGTCGAGCAGGATGACGTCCGGCCGCGTGGCCGACGCCAGCTCCACACACTCCGCGCCGTCGCCCGCCTCGCCGACGACGGTGATGTCGTCATGAGTCTCCAGAAAGACGCGCAGCCCACGGCGTACCACTGCGTGATCGTCCGTGAGCAGGACGCGGATCTCAGCCACGGGGAACCTCCAGGGTGACCGTCGTCCCGCCGCCGGGACGCGACGTGACCGTGAGGGCGCCGCCCACCCGGCGCGCGCGCTCGCGCATGGAGGACAGGCCGAGCCGGGCGTTGGCCGCGGCCGGGACGCTCGTGTCGAAGCCGGTGCCGTCGTCGGTGATCGTGCAGACCACTCCGCGACCGCCGTCCGCGAGGCGGACCACGACCACCGTGGCGGACGCGTGCCGCAGCGCGTTGTGCAGCGCCTCCTCGGCGACGCGCAACACGACCTCCTCCACCGCCGCGGTCAGCTTGCCGGTCAGCTCGGCCACGAACTCCACCCGGGCCTCGTGCACCCGGTCGAGCAGGGTCACCCGCCGCCGCAACGTCTCCACCAGCCCGGTGTCGGCCAGCTCCCGCGGCCGCAGCTCGGCCACGATCTGACCCAGCTCCTCGGTCGCCTGCGCCGCCAACCGGCGGATCTCCTGCAACTCGGTCTCGGCCCGCGCCGGATCCTTCCGCACGTACGCCGCCGCGGCCTCGGTCGTCAGGCGCAGGCTGAACAGCTTCTGCGCCACCGCGTCATGCAGTTCCCGCGCCACCCGCTGCCGTTCCTCGAGCAGCGTCAGCTCCCGGCCCTGCTCGTAGAGCCGGGCGTTGGTCAGCGCGATCGCCGCGTGCGCCGCCAGCACCGCGAGCAGCCGTTCGTCGTCGGCCGAGAACTCGCCACTGCGCCGGTTGGCCAGGAACAGCGCGCCCAGGATCTCCTCGCCGTCGGTGACCGGTACGCCGAGGAAGCCCTTGAGCACCGGATGCGCCGCCGGCCACCAGCCGAACCGAGGATCCTTCCGGACGTCGGGCAGCCGCTGCGGCTTCATTTCGCGGAGCATCACGGCGAGGAGCCCGTGCTGGCGGGGGAGCGGGCCGATGGCGGCCCACTGCTCGTCGGACACTCCGTCGACCACGAACTCGGCGAAGCCGCCCTGATCGTCCGGTACGCCCAGCGCCGCGTACTCGCAGTCGAGGAGGGAACGGGCGGCCTGCACGATCGTCTGCAGCACCTCGCGTACGGACCTATGCCGGCTGACCGCCAGCACAGCGGTGCTCAGCTCATCCAGGGTGCTGCGTTCGTCCACTCGTTCACCGTAGCCGCGGTTCAGGCGTGATCATCGCGTCAGTCATGGTGTCACAACGGGCATTTCGCGTCGCGAAGCAGCATGGTCGGCGCAATGATCACACGAAGGCCTAGGTCCAAGGACCTAGGACGGCGGCGGCTCGGGACCGATTCGCGTACGCCCCGCAGTCCATAGCGTCGAGACATGCCTATCGCGATCATCACCGGGGCAAGCCGCGGGCTCGGCCTGGCGCTCACCCGTACGCTGTCGGCCGCCGGCTGGAGCGTCGTCGCCGACGCCCGCCACGACACCGACCTGCTCGGCGCCGTCTCGGAGCTGCCCAACGTCATCGCCGTCGCCGGGGACGTGACCGACCCGGCCCACCGGACCGAGTTGATCACCGCCGCCCGGAAACAGGGCGGGCTCGACCTGCTCGTCAACAACGCCGGTGCGCTCGGGCCGAGCCCGTTGCCGTCGGTGGCGGCCGTTCCGGAGCAGGCGCTGCGGGACCTGTTCGAGGTCAACGTCATCGCTCCGGTGGCGCTGACTCAGGCGGCGTTGCCGCTGCTGCGTACCGGGCGGGGCGTGGTGCTCAACGTGACCTCGGACGCCGCCGTCGAGGCGTACGCGGGATGGGGCGCCTACGGCGCTTCCAAAGCCGCCCTGGAGCACCTGGGCAGGGTCCTCGGCGTCGAGGAGGAGACGGTCACCGTGTGGCAGGTCGATCCCGGCGATCTGCGTACGCGGATGCACCAGGACGCCTTCCCCGGCGAGGACATCTCCGACCGGCCGCTGCCGGAGTCGGTCGCCCCCGGCCTGCTCGGGCTGCTCGCGCAGCGTCCG
>JABFYB010000029.1 GCA_013361475.1 Hamadaea sp. | reverse complement strand
GCCGCTGCGTCCCCTCGACGGCGAAGCCCAGCTTGACCGCCACCCGGCAGGACGCCTCGTTGGCCGTCGAGTGCGACAGCTGCAACCGGTGCAGGCCCACCTCGCCGAAACACCAGGCGATCACGGCTTCGGTCGCCGCGACCGCCATCCCCCGGCCACGCGCTTCCGGCCGGACCCAGTACGACACGTGGGCATGCCCCTCGAACAGGTCCACCTGCCGCAATCCGACCTGGCCGAGCGCCACGTCGTCCGGGCCGGTGATCGCCCAGCTGGCGGCGCGTTCGGCCGACCAGTACCTTGGCCAGCTCTCGATCCAGCCGAGCGCCTCTTCGCCGGTCATCGTGCGTACGTGCCAGCGTTGGACGGCCGGATCGGCGTACGCCGCCACGACCGCGTCCACATCGGACTGCCGCCACGGCCGCATCACCACACTCCCGGTACGCAGCACCGGCTGGGGCTGATCACGCAAGATTCCCGCAGGACAGGCGGCGGTCGCAAGCAGTGGCACGCGATCATCATGCCGCAGCCGTCACGCCGCGGCGACGGCCGCCTCAGCCGCGCGGGCCGCGGCGAGCGCACTCGGCGACGCCGGGACGAGCGGAAGGCGTACCCCTGGGGTCTGCAGACGGCCGCTCGCGTGGAGAACGGCCTTGATCACCGTCGGGTTGGGCTCGGCGAACAGCGCGGCCGAGAGCCGGGCGAGACGGTGGCCGAGGTCGGGCCGCCAGTCGGCGACGAGGTCGGCGAAGGACCGGGTGGCCAGATGAGCGCTGGCCAGGATCCCGCCGTGCGCGCCGAGCGCGAGCATCGGCGAGATGAACTGGTCGTCGCCACCCAGGACCGCGACTCCCGGGTCGGCGAGGAACTCCACCGTGGTCGCGTCGATGCCGCCGGCCGAGTACTTGAAGCCCGCGACGTTGGGGATCGCCGCCAGCTCGCGCAACACGGTCGCCGACAAGGGCTGCCCAGTGCGGTAGGGGATGTGGTAGATGACCAGCGGAACCGGGCTCAGCTCGGCCATCCGCTCGAAGTACGCCACCACCCCGCGCTCCCCCGGCCGGACGAACGGCGGCACGAGGATCAGCGCCGCGACGGCCTCCGGCCGGTCGGCCAGCTGACGCAGTTCCTCCGGGGTGTTGGCGCCGACGATCATCGGTGCGCCACGGTCTCGGCACACCGCGCTGAGCGTATTGAGGACTTCCCGCCGCTCGGCGGCGGTCAGCGCGGACGGCTCGGCTGTGGTCCCGAGCGCGACCAGACCGGTCGCCCCGTCCGACAGGACTTGGTCCGCCAGCTTCGCCAGGCTGCCGAAGTCGACGGCGTCGGCGTGGTCGAAGGGAGTGATCATGGGCAGGAAGAGGCCGCTCAACGTCATGCCTTCCAGCGTGGACGGAGCGACTCGGTAGCACCAGTTCGGCTTTCTACGGTGATGCGTAAGCTGAGCTGATGCTTGACGTCCGGCGTCTGCTCCTGCTGCGCGACCTGGCCCGGCTCGGCACCATCGCGGCCGTCGCCGAGGCGCACTCGTACACCGCCTCGGCGGTGTCGCAGCAGCTCACAGCGCTGCAACGGGAGGCGGGCGTACCGCTGATCGAACCGGCCGGCCGCACCGTGCGGCTCACCGCCGCCGGTCGCGTCCTCGCCGAGCACGCCGAGAAGGTGCTCGCCGCGCTGGAGGCCGCCTCGGCCAGCGTCGCCGCAGTGCAGGGCAGCCTGCGTATCGGCGCTTTCCCCTCGGCGGTCCGCACCCTGCTCCCCCGCGCCCTCGTCACGCTGGCCGACCGCCATCCGGGCTTGGACCTGGCCGTCCACGAACTCGACCCGGCCGCGATGGCCGTCCAGTTGCTCGACCGGCGCCTCGACGTCGCCTTGATGCAGAGCTACGACCTGCTGCCGCTCACACCGGCGGCCGGGCTCTCCACGGTCGATCTCTTGGCCGAGACGGTTCACCTCGCCGGCGCGGAGTCGCTGGCCGACTGCGCCGACCGGGTCTGGATCGCCGGCAGTCCCGGGACGCTGTGCCACGCGGTGACCCTGCAGGCCTGCCACCTCGCCGGGTACGCGCCCCGCATCCGCCATCACGTCGACGACTTCACCGCTGTCCTGGCCCTGGTCGCCGCCGGACGCGGCGTCGCCCTCGTCCCCGCTCTCGGCGTCGTTCCCACACCGGGTGTGACGCTCACTCCGTTGCCGCTGCGTCGGCGTACGCACGTGGCGTACCGCACGGGCTCCGACGCGCATCCGGCGGTCGTCGCCTGCGTCGCGGCGTTGCGCGCGGCCGCACCGGCCGACACCGTCGCGCCCGGGTCAGCACACCACCGGTGAGGTCACAGCGTCGCGATCGGGTTCACCGGCGAACCCGTCCCGGACGGGAGCCGGAGCGGGGCGACGACGCAGAGAAAAGACCATCGATTCTCCTGCGCGCAGAGCGTACACAGATCGTCCAGCTGCAGGTAGTCGATCAGATGGACGCCGAGGGCGTGGATCGCGAGCACATGGATCGGAAAGTCGACCCCGGTCGGCGGGGCGGTGTCGTTGTTCCCGTCGCTGCCCAGCACGGCGACCTTGCGGTCGGCGACGAACTCCAGCGCGGCGGGGTGCAGTCCGGCCCGCGCCGAGGCCGTGTCCCACGCGCCCAGGGCCGCGCGGCGACGCCGGTGTCCGACGTGGACGAACAGCAGGTCGCCGGGCCTGACCTGGACACCTTGGGCCGCTTCGGCCATGGCGAGATCCGCCGCGGTCACGTCGTCGCCCGGGTCGAGCCAGGGCACTCCCCGAAGACGCGGGATGTCGAGCAGGACGCCGCGGCCGACGATCCCGTCGCGGACGACGTCGATCGTCAACGCGGGCAGGCCGTCAGGCTCGACGAAGTCCGCCGGTACGCCGTTGTAGAGAGTGCCGTCGTAGATGACGTGACAGAGCGCGTCGAGGTGGGTGTCCGCGTTGCCGTGAATGGTGAGCGCCAGCCGGTCGAAGGCGAAGTTCAGGCCGTCGTCCCCGCGATGCTCCGCCGGTGAACTGATCATCTCGTGGTTCCAGGGATGCGGATTGTCGACGGAGGCGTCCGTCTCCACCGGTACGGCCAGGGACACCGACCGGCCGAGCCGGACCTCCTCCATGGCGGCGCGCACGGTCGACGGCGTGATGTAGTTCAGCGCGCCCCGCCGGTCGGCGCTGCCCCAATCAGCCTGCCGCCGTAGCCGCTCATAGAGTGCGGCGAACCCGGCCTTGTCCACGGGCGCGGTTCGGACTGAAGCCTTCGTGCTCATGCTGATTGCCTCCCACCGTGCTCGACGGTCCGCGCGCAGCTCATCAGGGAGCCGCTCCGATCGGAACGGCGACGGCCGCCGTCTCCGCCGCGTCCTCGCCCACTCTCGCCTCGGAGCGCAGCTGGTCCAGAACGATCAGGGCGATCCCGGCGACGACCAGGTACGCGAGCAGCACGATCAGCGCCTGCGTGATCCCATG